>JAISXP010000157.1 GCA_031270465.1 Tannerella sp.
ACAGCGTAAACGCTATTCAAATACAAACTTGGGTGGTGCTTATTGCCAATTTGCTCTGCACGGTTATGGAACGAAAGATAAAACGGAACTGTGCTTTCTCACAAATCGTAACAATGCTGCGGCAAACCCTGATGTATTACATAGATTTTGTCGCTTTTATGGAAAATCCTGACAGAGGGAGGCAAATCATATCCGAAGAATACGCAAAATCATCACCTAAAATCGTACAATATTCACTCAATTTTGAGTAGGGGCTTACTTTTTCAAAAACAAATCCGAAATGCCGTTTTATCGGAATCTCGGACTGGTGCTTTGTCCAGTTTTTAAGTTTAGCGGACAGCAATATAATAAAATATATGGATTTTTCAGAACGTCTTGAATTAACAATTGGATTTTGGATTTATTCCGATTTCTCACAGGGAGAAATTCAGGCAGTGCCATATATTGTATGATATGGCAGCATATAAACCTTGTAACCGACTGTTTATAATAGGACGTCAACTGATTTATACCACTGCCATTTATTTTTGCAGTCCCCTGAACGGATTTACCAGTTGTCCGAACAGGCTCTTTTTCCCCGTTTCAATATCCGCGGAAACTTCCGTCGTTCCGCGGAAAGTATTTCCCGCCGTACCGGACAGTACGGCAATGATTTGTACCCGGCCTCCCGAAGGCAAATCGAATTTCTCTTTTACTTCCGTTTCAATACAGTGCATAAACTCTCCCGGTTCCGGATAAAGGCGAATCTTCCGGCCGGCCTGTATCTTTCGGGCGTCAGACCCTGAAAGCTGTACCGTACAGACCACGGGAGCCGGTTCCATATCCCAGACATATCCGACGGTGTCATTCCTGTACACACTTTTCCGGTACCGTAAGACAGGGTTTATTTCAAAGAATCCGCCTGTTGCCGCCGTTACCGGAATCTGTTCGTCACTCATGAATTTTCGGATAATCAGAAGCGTATCACCTTCGTGAACGGCGCTGTCCGAAAATCCGCCGTTTGCAAAAACAGGCCGGCCGGATTCCGGCGCCGTCAAAACAGATACGGGACTGTTCCCGTAAATAATGGCATTTGTCCGGATTGTGTCGGGAACGGTAATAAATATGGAACTTGCCAGCAGCGCCAGGAGTATTGCCAGAACAGTTCCGCTGCCCGCTGCAATTCCCGCTGCCGGCGGAGCGCCCATTATTTCTTCCATGGAGGGATGATGCAGTTCGATTTTTTCTTCCGCTGAAATATTTTCTTTTGTCATAAGCCAATTCAAAGGTTAAAGAATTCAGTTTCCAAGTTCCAGTTGATTTTTAACTAAAGTATAGTAGACTCCCTGTCGGGCAGTCAGTTCTGCGTGCGTTCCGATTTCTGCTATTTCTCCGTTATGAAGAACCACAATCCGGTCTGCATTTTTTACCGTACTCAACCGGTGGGCAACCACCACTACCGTACGACCCTGAAAGAACGTTGCCAGATTGTCCATGATTACCCGTTCGTTGCGTGCGTCGAGTGCATTGGTGGCTTCGTCAAAAAAGATAAATTTCGGATTTTTGTATACTGCCCTCGCTATCAGCATGCGCTGTTTTTGTCCCTGACTTAGCCCGTTGCCGTCATTTCCTATTTTGGTGTTGTACTTCAGGGGCAGGGACTCGATATACTCTCGAATATTGGCAACCGTTACGGCATACAGCAGGCGGTCCCTGTCGATTTCGTCTTCGCCGGCGGCTATGTTGCGGGCAATGGTATCATTGAAAATATACCCGTCCTGCATGACCACGCCGCAATGTCTGCGCCATTCCCTGAAACTGATCGCGGAAAGAGGAGTGTTCCCTATTTGAACCGTTCCCGATACGACGGGATAGAAGCCAAGAAGCAGTTTTATCAGCGTGGTCTTTCCGCTTCCGCTGCCGCCCACTATCGCCGTTATTTTGCCTGACGGAATATTAAGCGTAACATTCTTTAATATCACGGGAGAATGAGGGCCGTTGTACTGAAACGACACGTTGCGAATGTCTATCGCCGTATTTATGTTTATTTCGGGGTAAAATCCGCTTTCCCGAAGAGACGGTTCTTCATCTTCCCGCCCATGAATCTCGCCCATCCGTTCCAGGCTCAGACCGGCATCCTGTGCCTGTTGCATGAATCCGACCAGCTGTTCGACAGGTCCGTGCAACTGTCCGATGATATACTGAATGGAAAGCATTGCACCGAGCGTAATATGGCCGGACAGAACGGCGCTTGCCGAGACAAAAGTGATTATCACGTTTTTAATCTCGTTTATCATTATCGCTCCGCCCTGCTGCCACTGTCCCAGTGACAGGCTTTCCATTTTTATCCTGAACATCTCGGCCTGGATGTTTTCCCACTCCCATCTTTTTTGTTTTTCACTTCCGGTCAGCTTGATTTCCTGCATCCCCTGTACAAGTTGGATCAGACTGCTTTGATGAACAGACATCTGTGAAAAGTTTTTATGGTCAAGTTCGGCACGTTTTTTCATGAAATGATGTATCCATGCGGCATAGACAGCGCTCCCTGCAAAAAATATGAGAAAAATTTTCATGTCATATATGGCCAGCACCAGACCCAGCACACCCAGGCTGATAACGGCCATCACGATGTTCAACAGTGACTGCGTGAGGAACCGTTCTATTCGCGAATGATCGTTTATCCGCTGTATCAGGTCGCCGGCCAGTTTCGTGTCGAAGTATTTCATGGGCAGCCGCATCAGTTTGGTAAGAAAGTCGGATATAAAGGAAACATTTACCCGCGTACTGACATGCAGCAGTATCCACCGGCGGATAAAGTCGATGGAAGCCCGTCCCGCCACAAGAGCCAGCTGGGCGGCCAGTATAATATGGATGAAATCAATATTGCGTTGCCCGATTCCCTGATCAACAATAGACTGGGTTAAAAAAGGGAATATCAGTTGCAATATGCTGCCTGCGAGAATACCCCACAGCAGTTGCAGAATGTTTTTCCTGAACGGACGTAAATACCGGAACAGGAATCGCAGGTTGACCGGCTGCCGGCAGGACGCTTCCGCTTCATAAAAATACGGCGTCGGTTCGAGCAGCAGGGCAATTCCTTTTTCATCTCCTTCATGACGGGTTGTTATCCAGCATTTCCTGAATTCTTCTTCCGTATATTTCAGCAGGCCGTGAGCGGGATCGGCTATATGCAGCCATATCCGCTCCCTGCGGTCTTTTGACCCGAAAAACGGTTTCCTTCTTTCCACGCGGTAAACCACCACAAAATGCACCTGTTTCCAGTGAACGATGCAGGGCAGTTTGGCCTTTTGACACAGCTTGTCGAAGGTGGTCCGTACGCCCATGGTCCGTATTCCCACAGTTTCCGCGGCATCGCTTATGCCCTGCAGATTGACGCCACGGCGGGATATGTTCGACAGTTCGCGCAAATACTCAAGGCTGTACCTGCGCCCATACGCATGCGCTATCATCCGCAGACAGGCCGGACCGCAATCCATGGCGTCATGCTGATGATAAAAGGGGATTTTTCTCCCCGTCATTCCACGATACGGTGATGATTTGTTTTCCGATGCACGCATGATTCCATATTCAAGTGATTCGACGGTTCAATTCCTGTCTCCTCTCCTTCAAGAAAGGATGATTCAGGATCCGGAAAACCAAAATCATCCGGATAATTTTCATCCGTTTCAATACCTCCCGCTATACAGGACAATTTTTTCAGCTGCAGGGCTTCTCCGAGAAATTCTTCAAAATTTTTACTGCGTTCCATTTTGCAATCCGTATTTAACTGTTATTTAATATTTCTGTCAGTGCAGCCGGTTTATTTCGTCGCCGGCGGCGCTTTGTCCCCTGTTTTTCTTTGAGAAATTATTGAAGCGGTACACAATATGGAGCGCTGCGCTGCGTCTGTCCTGATCTTCCCTCTGACTGAACCCGATGTTGTCATATTTACCTTCGTATATGCTTATATCCCTGCGGAAAATATCATTGAACTGTACGTTCACCTGCAGTGCGTTTTTGCAAAACGATTTCGAAAAATTCATATTAAACGTATGTACAGGCTTGAAAGTGTAGATCTGCACACTGCCGGCGCTCTGATACTGATATTCGATATTCAGGAAAATATCGAGCGGCAGATACAGGGCATTATTCATGCGGAATATGAACAGCGGCCTGTCTACGGTTACCTTTTGATCCAGCACGTCGACCTGCTGAATGTTTTTTCTGAACATGCCGGTTAGAGACGGTTCGTAGAATCCTGTCCGGTGGTGAACGCTGACCGTGGCATTCAACTGCTGCTGCCTGTCAAAGTTTTGCCATGAATATATCAGCGTGGATGCATTGTTTCCCTGATTGTGGAAAAAGGAACCGATATAGTTGTTATTGTATATATAGCCCAGCGACAGCCAGACGAATCTGTACGATGCCGAGTATTGCATCCGGTGCGACAGTTGCGGGCGCAGTTTCGGGTTACCGGTCTGATACATGAAGCGATTCACGTATGTCGAATAGTTGTTCAGCATGTTGAAATTGGGACGAACTGTCGTAATACGGTAAGACAGCGACTGGTTAAGCTCATTTTTCGCATGTGAAATGCTGATGCCGGGGAACAGGTTCACATAGTTCCTGTCCATGCTGTTTGACCGGTCGAACAGATCGTCGTACGTGTAGTGAACTTTTTCGTATCGCAATCCCGCTTCCAGAGAAAAAGGCCTGTTTTTGTACGAATATGTCACGTATCCGGCAAGCTTGGATTCGGCCGAACCGGTTTCCGAATCGCCGGCAACACCACCCCGGTATGTCAGCGAACTGCGGCCGTCAACCAGGCTCCAGTCGTATCCGAGCGTGAGTAAATGCATGTCGCCGAAGGCTCGATTAAGCCTGGAACTGACAGCATACACGAAGTAGTTCGAGATGTTGTCGCTCGCGACATCTTCCGTTCCGTATTCCGACGATATTTCGCGGGACTGCTGGTCTCTGCGTTTATTTGACTGCACATAATCGGCGTAAACATCCAGTTCCGTTTTCGGAGAGAGTTTACCTTTGTACCAGCCATTGACATGGTGTTCGAAATCGTCGTTTTCTGTTGCCATCTCGCCTTTCAGTGCGGCAAAGGGAGAGTTGCCGGCATGGATGTCGCTTTCATAGGGCGAACGGTCGTACACGGCTTCACTGACGCCGTCGTATTTCACTCCGCCCGAGTGAGCGTCGCCGAATGTATAGTCGGCGCCAAGGGAAAAGGCATATTCCTTGTAGATATGCCGTTCGGACGTAACGGAGGAGCGTTGTTTCCACAGTGTGTCGGGCGTGTAAATCTCCGCCTGCATCAGCTGGACGGATTTTCTGCGCGAATCATCATAGCCGAACGAGGCAAAGACATTCAGGGCGGAACGGTTGTAGTTTATCTTTATCGCTTCGCTGTTACCTGTCCGATGGTTGCGTTTCAATTCTCCGTCCAGTTGCATCGACCATCCGTCCAGTTTGCTGCGGGTTGTGATGAGCAGTACCGCTCCGGCCGATGCGTCGTATTTGCTGCCGGGGCTTGTATCGAGCACTATGGTTTTGATATCTTTCACGGAGAGTTGCCGCACTTCGCCGACGGAACGTATCTTTCTGCCGTTGATGTAAATATCCGGCTTTTCCCCTGCAAAAGAAGTCAATTCCCCCTGACTGAGCGTCATCCCCGGTATTTTGCGCAAAATGTCCATAACATCCGTTTCGTAGCTCAGCGCCGTGTTTTCGATCGGAACCGTAATACTGCTTCCACTCATTGAGAATCGTCTGCGCTGACCGGTTACGACTACTTCGCCGATTGCGGTCGACATGTCTTTCAGTACAATCGTATCCAGAGATTGATTTGCGGAAACGGAGAGCGACTGAACGTGCGTTTCGAATCCAAGGAAAGAAACATTCAGTTCATAGTCGCCGCCGGACAGTCCGCTGACAGCATAATATCCCGCCGTATCGGTAATGGCGCCCGTAATCAACTGGCCGTTTTGCCTGACAACAACCGTGGCGCTGACAAGCGGTTCGGCCTGTTCGTCGGCAATCGTCCCTTTTATTGAATACCTGCCGTTTTGTGCAACAAGTGAAAACGGCAATATTAACAGCGTAAATACATTTAAAAACATCTTTTTCATACGAATTGACTGTTTGTTGTTATTTTGTTTGCGTGACAGTAACCGACGTGAGAGTAAAAACCGTTTCCTGTAGATAACGGTTTTAATCTGCACTGTTTGAGAGTACATCGGGATATAAATTCGCAGTTTGAACATTCGTCAATTTCTCCCAGAGAGATGCCTCCTCTGAACAGATCCCACTGTGGAGACTGCCATATATCAATAATACTGTTTTCAGCAATATTTCCCATCTTCAAATGCCTTTTTCCTATACCATAGGTACATGGATAAACATCCAGATTATTATCTATTGCCAGAACAATAGTTCCCGCAGCACAGGTTAATCGGGTTGAATCGGTATATAGTGTGGTCGACGGTTTTTCCAGTAAACTGCTATCGTCGCTTATGACAAGCCTTTCTTTATATATGTTTTCCAGTCTCCTCAATCGTTCTTTTACATTCTGCATTTCAATATTGGAAAGGTATAAATATTCGTTTTTCTGCGCCCTGCCTATAGGTCTCATGAAATTGAATATAACCCTCCGCGCAGAAAATTCATTGAGTGCCAAATTTGCTATTTCTTCTACTTCGTGATGATTGCAGGTATTTATTGTTACGGTAAAAGCAGCATATATATCTGATTTGGCCATTTTTTTTAAATTGGACACAAGTTTGGAAAAGGCTCCTTTTCCTCTGATATAATCATGTGTTTTTTCGTTCACTCCATCCAAAGAATGGCTTAAATGAAATGTTTTGTCTTTAAAAATATCAATCCATTCATCATCTATCAGCAACCCGTTTGACAGCACAATTTTTTCGAAATGCCGGCCGATCATTTTTTTGAAAATCGCCTTTGCATTATTAACATACAGGGGTTCTCCTCCGGTAATTTTTAATGTCTCTATATTTAATTCATCCATTTGAGTAAATATCCGATCCATTATAGACAAGTCAATAGCCTTTTCCTTCAACATGGGAGAAGAACTTTGCAAACAGTGCTTGCAGGAAAGATTGCAACGTTCGGATATTAACCAGTCTATTCGCTCCGGTGTAAAATCAGTCTTTGAATTGGGCCGGTTTAGTTTGGTGTATATATCATATTTATCATAAGGATGTCGAGTATTTGATACCAAAAAATCTTTGACTGGAAGCGCTTCAAGTTGATTTATTATTGAATCACAAGATATATTCTTATTTTTAAAATAATCAAATACATTTGCGAAAGTGACCAGATTATTTCTGAATATTTTCAGGATTAAAAATAAATTGTACGAAATCGTATATCGAAATGACGTATGTGTATGATACAAAATGTAGTTGCTCTTGGATTTTCGCAAAACATAATCCGGCGACAGCGTATATCTTGTATTTATATTTATCTTGTTCATATTGCATTTTTTACTTTAAATTATTTTTTTAATCTCTAAAAGATATGCAGGAGAAAAACTCCTGCATACCATAGTTGAACTTTGTTTTTACTCCTCATCTCTGCCGGAGCAGCATACCAAAGCATAACCGTCACCATCTTTTGAAGCCACCTTTCCATCCAGAATTTCAGATTTTTGACCAGCTTCCAAAGCGTTCAATTCATCAGAAGATAATGCATTTTCAAGTTCACTTTCAAATTTACCATTTTTAGATTCCATAGTTTTAATTTTTATGGATTGTAAAATTGTTCCTCCCAAAAATACGATAAAAGAAATGGGGAACACTCGCTTTCTTTTCTCACCCGTCTTTTTCGATTCAAGCCGTTTTCATCAAAATTCGGGATAAAAATAAATACGGCTCACTTGCAAGTCATTTTATTATACTAAACAACTAAACTGTTGAAAGGTTTATTTGTTTAATCCACTGCAAACGTACAGCGCCAGAGTCCGAAAAAACCGGACTGCCGAAAAAAATTTATTTTTTACGGGAATATTCCTGTCTTCCGCCACCGAATAAATATCATCGCCGGGATATTTCATGTCCCACACGGATTCGAACACCGGATTGTCGAACATGCCTCCCGCAGGCACTCCCGCCCTTTCGATTCCGCCGGGCGTGTCAAGCATTTCGGCGACGTCCATCCGTTCGTCCTCGAAACCGTCATGCGACGGCATGTACGGGTTTTCTCTTTTTAAAATCAAATCTTTCATATTCAAGTTTTTATAAATTAATAATAATCATCCATATACAGGTCGTTAAAGTTTATATCGTCCGGTATGACGCTCTCGTCCGGCTCTTCGTCGCAGACATCATCGTCAATCCCGCCGCAGGCGCCGTACAGTTCGGCCGGCTGCATGCGTTCCTTTTCGAATCCCAGACAGAATCGCGGCACGTATTCATACATGTACGAGTTCCGGCTTTTGCTGTAGCGTATGGGCGCACCCATTTCATCGCGCAGAAAGGCTATAAATTCAAACAGCGTGCTGCGCGACATGTCCAGCCGTCTTGACAGCTGCTCCGGACTGCCGGTCGCCTGACGGCGCACAAGGGCGTCCAGACGGTCCAGCTTAACCAAATCTACCAGTCGTCTCAT
>JAISXP010000169.1 GCA_031270465.1 Tannerella sp.
CCATATTTTGCCCGGTCTTCGCCATTTTGCTCAAATTCTACAATGTAGCAGCCAATAAGCCAATTTCTTATTGTTAAATTTTGATTAACAGCATTTTGGGCATTCAGTTGCAACAAGCAATGCGTTTGATAAACATTATCAATCAAACGGTCGAAATTATTTTGTTGTCCCAATACCATATTGATTAAAATTTTTGCAAAGATAGTGATTATTCTTCTAATTCTCGAAAATTACATGTTTGACAGGCACTTACCTTGCCAACTTTGCCCGCAATTCCTTCAACCGCCTTGCAGCCTGCTGATTATCCACTTATACCTGACGGGACACCGGAGAAACCGTTATATCCTGTTTGTTTCGCATCCCTTAGAGCAAATGGAATCCCGGAACGGGACGCGCCATCGAAAAATCGGCTGCGGCACAGAAGCAGAACGGCCTGCCGGATAATTTCAGGGCAGCCCTTACTCTGCATTACAGGGAAATATCCGACCGTGAGGCGACCGTAACCGCCGAAAAAGTAAGAAACGCTTTTTCAGGTCTTCAGATGCGAAACGATTCCCGTCAGAATATATATTAATTAATGTACGTCCTGACGGACAAAAGAGCATCATAACGGCATGGTGTTCTATTCCCGGCGTTCCTGAGGGGCAGAGGCCGTGTTATCCTTCGCGAACACAACCGGCAGTGATTCCCGTCCGAACGGGAGATTTTTTTTCTCCGTGTTCTATGATTTGGCGACAGGATCACACAATGATAATCATTTTTTTTCGTTATATGAAAAGAATAACCGAACATTCGTGCAGTTCAGCATTTGAATTATTACAACAAAACGGCTGAATGCTTGAGTATGTGAATATTCGAGTTTTACATTTTTTTGCAACATCGTGATAATCATTCATATACGTGTATTATTTTGATAAAAGCAATGGAATGCAGCATGGATTTGGATGTAAACAGCTGGATTTTCGGCATGTTATATTGGTGTATTTTTGCATCCAAAATGAAATTCGAGCAAATTATAAAAAAAAACCCTTGATAAAGGAATCCTGTTTGTAAAAAAAACCTCACCTTTGCGGTGATTGTAATGAGACAATTGGAAAAGTGATTTAAAATTTAAAGAAAAAAGGAAACAAAAGTTTCCACTAATTAATATTTTTATCAAACAGTATTATTTAAAATTTAAAATTAAGAATTGAAATGAAAAGGACAAATGTAAAGAGAATTGGAAAATCATGGATGGCAACATTCGGATTTTTAGCGGCTTGTGCCATGACTCTGTCTGGGCTTGCCGGGTGTTCCACCACTACAGAGGGTGGTGAAGGAGTTGAAGAAGGGGAAGAGACGACGATGAAGATTTCTATTCCCATCGTAACAACTTATGCAGACAACGACGCCAATGCTACAGCAGCGGAGGTTGCATTCGTTACTGCCGACATATTCATTTATAATGAAACCGGCACCTCGCGCGAACAACATGTGTCATTGTCGGCGTCGGATTTTGAGAAGAACACTACCTTATGGAAGTGGGAAATGAAAAATCCGATCACGGTGCTGAGCGGCAATAAGAAAATCTATGTAGGCCTCAATCTGCCGGCAGCTGCTAAAACCGTCATTTTAAATGAAGGCGTACAGGGTGTTTATGGCATTTTGCCTGTTGCTCCCGACTCCCTTCCGACATTGAGGGATGCTATCGTTAATCCCGGTAGCGGTTTTGCCATGTTCAGCACTCCAGGAACGGGTAATACGGATTTTGTAGTGATACCGGGTGTAGCGAATCCAGCAGGGGAAGGCAAAAATGAGTTTAGTGTTTCCGTAGAGCGTTGGGCGTCAAAAATCATCTCTGTCAAAGCGGCGACATTGAATACTGTGGCATCGGGCGCCACATTCCTGACTGCTCCCGGAGCGGTCGATGCCAATCTGTCGTTTAGCATAGGTAACGTAAATACGAAACTGTATCCCTTCCAGAAAAAAATAGGGGCAAATATTGAAGACCCGAACTATACGCCGCCTACGCCTCCTTTCACTGTGGCTCAACTTGGCGAATATGTAAATGATTTTGGCCGTGCGACCGGCGGAACAACCTCTCCGAGTTATCCGGCAGGGTACAGTAGTGTTGATACTACTTCCGCCTTCCCCCCCCCCGCCATTGATGCGCGAACGCCTAAATATGCGGTTGAAAACACCAGTGCATCGCCTTACTATCAGGGTTTGCTGACCTATGTTTCCGTAAGGGCTAGATTCTATCCCAATGAAATTATTACCGCCTTTACTGCCGGAGCGACCGATTCGCTTTCACGGGATAATACTATTTCATCAGTGCAGAATGATTTGTATGTATATACAACTCCGGGTGGAGAGTATTTGTATTTTACTAATGCTACGGTTGGCGCGGCTTGGGCTGCTGCTTACGACGGTGAAACATTCCAGGGCAATTATAAAGACGGTTATTGCTATTATCTGGTCTATCTGGATCCGAAAACAGCATATTCTGCTGCGCCCTACGCTTCCGTCCGTAATTTGCTTTACTGTACCATGATCACGAAAATCAACAGTTTGGGCTATCCGAATCCGGGGGAACCGGATCCGGAAACTCCGCTGGGTGTCACAACGAAGCTTACGGTGGATGTAGTCATTACGCCTTGGACGTTTGTTGCTATGGATGATATCCATTTGGGGCTGCTATAATTGCCGAATTGCATAAAAAAACGGGGAGGGCCATGCCTCGGGGCTTTTCGCCCTCCTCTTTTTTTATTTGATTCGAAACGGCGTCGATCGGTTTTTGAACTTCGTTATTTGTGTGGAGAATGGGCGAATACTCTTTTTTCGCCCTATCTACATTAAATATATGTGCAGTTTGCTAAAATCGAAGAATAATAAAATCAGGAGTATCCTTTTTATTGCAAAAAAAATGAAACAACGGTCAAGGAAATATTTTCTATGGATAATGCTCGCCGTGGCATTGGGTTTGTGCGGGTCGTTTCAGTCGTGTCTTAAAGATAACCTGGAAGGCTGTGACCCTCTTGTCCCGCCGGTAATTGGGAGCGACAGTATCAGAAAAGTGCGCGTGTTTTTCGACTATGAAGAAGCCTTGTCGACATCGGCGGCGACCGACGACGAGATGGCCATCGAAAAAGGTATCCGTCTGCGCGATTTGGAAACTGTCTCGCAATTGGATCTGTACGTTTTCAATGCGGAAACGGGTCTGTTCATAGAAAAATATACCGACCTTCAACCGCTTTTGCTGATGAAGGCTACGTATTGCATAGAGTTGGAGTTGCCGGTCGACAAATACAAAATTGTAGCGTGGGGCGGTCTGCGAAATAGCAATTTTGCAATAGCGCCGGTTACGCCGATAAAGAAAAACAGCCGGTTCGACGATTTTTTCGTCAATTATCATTTTCAGGGCGATACCATTGTGTCGCAGATCGATAATCTGTACTACGGCGCCATAGGCGAAGTTGCGCTTGCCGTGTCGGATTCTTTCAGGATCCGCCTGCGGCAGGATACGTATACATTTAATATAAAACTTGCCGGTACAGCCGTAAGGCGACCCAGCATCAGTTCCACCGAAATCCACACGGTGATTTCAGACAACAACAGCACCTACAATTTCAGTAATATTCCTGTCAGCGGTCCTACGCACAACTATAAAACGCTTTTCGAACAGAACGACGACGGGGAATGGAACGCGTCGCGCTCCACCCTGCTGGTCGACGAATACCGAAGACCGCTGCTGCGATTTTTCCGTAACGGAAAAGTGTGGAAGCTTCCGGGAATGACCGAAGGTATTGATCTGATAAATCTCCTTCAACAGTATGCAGAAGTGAGACGTATATCGCTTGATTTCAATACTATGTATGTGTTTAATTTGAAATTCACCATAGACGGCAATCCCGACGACGAAACGTCGCTGTCTGTCGGCGTAGAAATCGGAAACTGGAATTATATCGTGAAGGAAGAAGAGTTGCACCAGTGATTGAACAAAAGATAAAATGATAAATTCGTATAAAATATCGTATTGGTTGAAACTCGCAGTGTTGAGTATTTGCCTGCCTGCGCTGTTCTGGTCGTGCACGACGACAGTCGATTTTCCCATCGATCCGGCGCAGCTGGGCGACAGCATACGATCCGTGACTTTTACGGTTCGCATGCCCAATGCCACTCCGCAGTCATACGCAATGAACGACTTTGCGGAAAATGACATAAAAACCATCGACGTGCTGGCATTCCGCATCGATAACATTACGAATGTAGAATATTACGACTATCGTGCGTTGGGAACGGATATGACAGACGTGACCACGAATGAAAAACAGTTCAAGGTGACGCTTGTGAAGAACGACACTGCCCATTACCGGTTAGTGTTTCTCGCAAATGTGCGAACCGAACTGGAGACATTGAGTCCTGCCAAAAACGCCATCAAGGCGCCGCTGCTGACGCGACTGCTGTCTCACAATCCCGGCGCGTGGGATGTGACGAATGTGACATATCGCGCTTTCCCCATGTGGGGAGAGAGCGCTTCGCTGATGATTGACGACAATCTCACCAGTCTTGCGGGAATCAACCTGCTGCGCAGCGTGGTCTCGATTGAAGTATATGCCGACCATACGGATGTTACGCCCGATTTTACGCTGGAAGACGTTTACTTATACAACCGGAAGGTGTACGGCCGCGTGGCGCCCGACGGGATAAAATACAGTGTCGTAGACAGGAAAGTGACTGCCCCCACAATACCGACAGTAAACATGACGCCTCCACTCAATGTGTTAGGCCCGCTGCATTACGCGGTTACGCCCTCCGACCACAAACTGGAGCGGACAATCTACACATACGAGGCTGATTCGGTCAATCCCGGAGACGATTTCTCCGCCACATGTCTTGTCGTCGGCGGAACGTATATCCCGCAGGGACGCAAGCAGTATTACCGCCTCGATTTCATGACAAGAGATGGCAACGGAGATTTTCAGGCATACCGCCCGCTGCTCCGCAACCATCGTTATCAGTTCATTGTCAGGCGTGTTACGAGCGACGGACATAACAGCGCCGACAGCGCATTTTACGACAAAAAAGGCAATCTGGGCGTCGAAATTCTTACATGGAACTTGGCCGACCAGAATAATGTAGTAGTAAAGGAAATGCACCATTTAAGCCTGAACCGCAGCGACATGGAAGTAACGGGTACGGGTACGTTCTATGTGGGCGTGGAAACGAATCATCCCGGCGGATGGACGGCCGTACGCGAAAATGCAACCGACACATGGTACACCGTAGACGACAGCCAGAGCGGTTATATGAAAATTACATTGAACTCGAACGCCCCCGTGGGAGGGCGTACAAGTAATATCCTGGTTAAAGCGGGCAATATGACGAAAAAGTTCAGGCTGAAACAAAATCATCTCTGAACGGAAATTAAAATGTTGAACAAAAACAGCAAAGGGAATGAAAAAACGGGATTGCATAATTTTTCTGATATGGTGCATCGTTTCGTGCTCCATTGAGGACACGGAGATTGTTCCCGTCATCGAAACGGAAACGTCCGAGATAAAGATATCCATGATAGTGCCTGGAGCAGTTCATCCGTCGACCTACGGCATTTCGGGAACGGATGAAAACGAAATACAGACACTGGACATACTGGCCTTTTCCAAAAACAGTTCGAATGTGGATACGTTTTGCTACCGCGTGACGGTAGAACCGTCCAAGATAGAAACGGCGCTGGGCGGTGTTGACGGCAACAAGAAAAACGTCACCGCCAAACTGGAAAGAAGCAAGACGCCGGTGAAACTGGTGTTGATAGCCAATGCGTCGTCTATTCTGGACGGCGTCGCGCCGGTCTCCGGCGAAACGATGGCTGCCGTGTACAGCCGGCTGAAATTCCCCTATACGGGAAAATGGCAGACTTCACCCTACAAGCCGTTTTATATATGGGGCGAGGCCGACGATTATGTACCGGTACAGGACCCTGTAGTGATGGAACGCATCGACGTGGTGATGGTACGAAGCATCGCCAAGATAGATGTCGGAGTAGACCTCTTTGCGTCCGATCCGTCTATCGGGTTCGGTACGCATTTCAAGATACAGCATGTGTATGTGTACAATACGCAAAACAAAGGCTTCATTGCGCCCTATCCGTCGTCGAATTTCAACACGTCGACGAGTCGGGCGACGGCGCCCAGCGTGCCCGCGGATGCCTCAGACATTACGGCAGGGCAGGTCTTTACCGTGCCCGCCGCTTCCAACAAGTTTTTCAATGAGATATACGTGACGGAGGCGAACAGCGATAAAATGTTCCTCGTGATAGGCGCCACGTATGACAACGGTACGGAAATGTTTTACCGCGTGGACTTTCGGGATAGCGATGGCGACCCGCTTGCCATCCTGCGCAATTTCCGCTATCTGATAAATATCCGTAACATCCTGCGTCCGGGCTATGCTACCGCAGCAGAAGCGGCGGCGGCACGGAATGCAAACCTGGAATACGATCTGAGCGCAGTGGATGTTCGCCTGCTCAACTTCGTGTTCGACGGACAGTATTACCTTGCGCTGAGCGAAAGCGACCTGATTATCGACGGCGTCGACGACGGTACGAAAAAAATATGGGTAGAAACCGACTGTCCGGGAACGCCGGGCTGGAGCGTGACCTACAGCGGAGCGCTTTTCTCCGGATCGCCTGTGAACGACGCTGTGTCTACCACTTTTGCATACAGTGCGTGGCACGGCCCCGCCTATACGCGCGAAGGGACGATCACCTTCAAAGCCGGCACACTGACAAAAACCATCCGCGTACGCCAGTACGCTTCCTTCGCGAGCGGCATCCTTACCTCCACGATTGCGAAGCTCTATTACGAGACGGCCAACTTGGACGGAGTGAGTCGCTACATCTTCAGCGGCAACTACAGTTGGAAAATTGTTTGGGAAGACCGGCAGGGCAATACGGGGCTTTCGACCGGCAATCCCAATCCCACCGCCGCCGATCTGATGGGTGATGGGAACTCCGTGATTGCAATGGTTAATTCATCCAACGAGACATTGTGGACATGGCATGTGTGGTACGTGGACGGCTATAACCCCAACGATCCGGCCAATCAGGTGAATTACAAAGGGAACATATTTATGGACAGAAATTTAGGCGCGACGACAAATGACTTGGGCGACTTCCGTTCCTACGGACTGATGTATCAGTGGGGCAGGAAAGAACCGTTCCCGCGCGCCAACGCCTTGACCGGCAATGTGCGGCAAACGGTCTACAGCGGCTCCCCTACAGTGCCCATCTCCGTGCAGGATGTGACGGCGCTCGGAAGCAACCCGCTGGAGGATTCGCACAGAAATCCGACTGTGTTTATCACGAGCACGACGCCGCCGTATTTCACGTGGTCGGGCACGACGGAATCCGACAATTCGCTGTGGACTGCGGGCGGACTGAAATCCGTCTACGACCCCTGTCCGGCAGGATGGCGGGTACCCACGTCGGCCGAGTTTTTGGCCGCGCTCACGCCCGTGGGCGGATGGAACTACGGACAGGCCTACGAAGGCGGACTGAAACTTCCCGCCGCTGGAGGCACCGACTTCAGTACGGGCGGACTTTTTGACGTCGGTACGAACGGATACTACTGGACGGCAGAGACCGCAGGCGCAAATGCCAAAATACTTCATATCAGGAATGGTAGCGCAACAATCGAAGAGGCCTTTAGAGCGAACGGATTTTCGGTGAGGTGCATGAAGGAAAAATACGAATAGCAGTGAATAACGGATAGTGGATTAATGTATAATATTGTATAATTGAAGGTATACCTTTAAATATAAATGTTAAAATAATGGAAATAAGGAATACAAAAAAGGCATTAGGTGCGGGTGCGCTTGTGTTGAGCTTAATGATTTTAGGCTTTGGATTGAGAATGCGCGCGGCGGCAGACCGTTTTTCCGCATCGGTCGAGGCGTCGTCCGTGCAGCCCGACACACTGCCGGCAGTGAAGCCGCTGGAGTTTAGCGCCAGGCAATTCACGCTTGCCGAACAGGAAGCGCCGTCCGGCATCCCCCTGCTGCGTGCAGCGCCTTATCCTACAGGGTATGTCGATTCGACCTTGCTGCGTTGCTTTGTTGATATGAGTACTGTGAATTTCTCGCCGGAAGAACTGTTCTGGCAACAGAGTGGTTCCGGTACTACGGACCGCCTGTATGGATTTTCCGTTCCGTTAGTAGGCGATCTGAATGGAGACGGGAAGGCTGAAATTGTGGCATTGGGTTATAATGGGACAACAGTAAATGCAGAATCGGAATATTTGTATATATTTAACGGACAGACTGGGGCTGTGCTTAAAAAATTTACTCTCCCGGTGACAGTTGAACCTTGTTATTCAGGCTACCATGGTTCGCCGTGCCAGCTTGCGCTGGTAGATGCCGACAAAAATGGACTTGCGGAAATCATTGTATGTTTCAATCATTCGTCCTACACTTCGTCCATCCTTACCAAGTACAAAAAACAAACAGCTTCGTTCGAAGTCGACTATGCGTTCAATCTTGTGGAAAAATGGTGTACGACTGTGCGATATGATGCCTGGTCCCTGGACAACTCAGGCAGAGCGAATGGTTTGGAGCGTAATTATGATTATCCGATACCACAAATTGTAGATATCGACGAAAACAATACGCCGGAACTTATAGTATACAATAAAATATATAATGCGGCAACCGGCGCCTACATTATGAAATTACAAGAATCGGGTTTTAATCCGGGGCATGTAACTAAAACGGCCTATATCGGTTCTTTCTGTCTTGAGCCTATTGCTGGATACGACGATACCTATAACGATACCTATTATGAATCGTCCATAGCCTTTCCGGCGATTTATGATATTGACAGCGATGGAAAATACGATTATATTGCCGGCGGGAAAATATATTACAATATCGATTTGACGAATAAGACATACAGTATATACGAGAAAACCGGTATACCGGATGGTCGCACAGCCGTAGCCGATATTGACGGCGACGGCAAGCCCGAAGTCGTGGTGCAGACTTGTGATGTTATAAATCAATATTCCAGGTTTGACTTTACATTGACTGTCTGGAAACCGGATTTTTCGAACCCCTCAAATCCGACTGCGACTACGGTGGCGACAAGAACTTTCCGAGCATATAACAGTTCAGTTCAGGGATATTCTTCGCATCTTTATATCGGTGATATCGACGGAAAGGTGCAGAACGGTAAGAAACTGCCGGAAATTTCCCTGATTTGCGGACGGCCATTCAAGAGCGGGACAAGCGTAGATAGAGATATGGTCAATATCCCGGTGCATCCGAATGTGACGGACGGATTGATTACCCCGAATAAGACATTGTCCAGTACGAGTGTGGAGGGGTGCTTAGTTTCATTTACGTGGGATGACAATGCTTCAGTTGCGTCCGACCGGCTGAAAGTTTCCTTTATGCTGGAGCACGAAGATCGCTCCATCAATACCGGTTTTTCGCTGTTCGATTTCGACAACGACGGTACGGCGGAGATTTGTTACCGCGATGAACAGACATTGCGTATCATATCGGCAACGAAGTCGTTTGTGACGATTGGCGAAACCGATACGGATGTGATTCGTATGAAGAAGGATTGTCATTCATTTACAGGCTTTGAATATCCCGCTATTGCGGATGTGGATGCCGACGGTTCGGCGGATATGGTTGTGATGGGACGTTCGAATAATGTTACGGATAATGCGGCTGGTTTCATACTTGTCGTATCGGGTGCAAACCGCGATCTGGCGCCCGCGCCGGCGGTCTGGAACCAGTTCCATTATCATCCGATGAAGATAAATGAAAATCTCCGGACGCCTTCACCCAATTTTCATCCGTTGGATGACGACTACAAGTTTTACAAGACGGATGCCGATGCCAACCCGATATATATCTACAACAGCAACATCATGCAGGCCGTGATATCATCGGGTTTCGAGGCGGCCAACGGCAAGGAAGTGATCAAGCCGATTGTACGCACGCCCGATGCCAAAATCATTGATGCCCGCATCACTCCCGCTTCCGGCGGAACGGTGATTTTCAAAGTAACAAATACGGGCGACGCCACGCTGCCCCCTACTACGCCGCTCAGGATATATCAGGGCGAAGGATCGTCGGCGACGCTTATAACCAATGTAACCATTGCCGCCATGAGGCCGACGGGACTGTATCGCGGCGATACGATTGAATATTCGTATTCCGCCGGCATATCCGCCAGCAACGTCTACCATATCATAGTCGGCGGCACGCTGGACAGCAACGGAGAACTGCAACCGGACAACATCAGGGAATGTCACTGGCCGGACAACTACGCGATCGTGGCGCTGTTTCTGCCACGCGAAGATCTGGCTACCGTGCCCCTCTATGGCACGGTGGTGATCGACGTCTTTGCAAATGACATACTGGAAAGTCCGTGTGACAACCAGACGCTCACCGCCGGCATGATTACGACGCCGGGCGGCGTGGGCGTGCTGAGCGGCTTTTTCGGAAACATTCAGATTATAAACAATAAAATCGTGTATACGGCTCCGGGACCGTTATCGCTCCCGCCGTTGAGTGAGTACAGAAGAGTGATGCATTTCTCGTATAAACTGTCGTGCGAAAGCAACGAGCGGACGGCTAATGTATATATCTTCCTTTTAGAGAGCTGTACGGAGAGTTTTGAAACCTGCGCAGGCAGCAATTACACTGTCTGTCTCAAAACCGAGCCGGCCACCGGCGTTTCCTTCCGGTGGTACAGAAGCGACAATACAACGTATCTCGGCCAGACTCCCCCGACAATAAATAACGCAACGACCGACACGACGTTTTACGTAAAACCCGATTTTTCGGGTGCGACGACAGCACCGTGGAATCAATACCGGACGAAAGATTTCCCGACAGGCAAGCTGACGATCACTGTTCTGGGCGCATCGGGCATTGATACGGCGCGCTGGACGGGTATGGTCGACAGAGACTGGTTCAATCCGGGCAACTGGGTACAGATCAAAAACGGCAAGTCGAAAGCCGTGACGTGGGCGCCCAACAACGATTGCGTGGACGTCATCCTCGGCGAAAACTGTCCGCATTATCCCGAATTGAAGGACATACAGGTCAAGTGTCGTAATATCCATCTGGAAAACAGGGCGATGATAGCAGGCATCCACAAGTTGACGTATGACAGGGTGTCGATAGACTTCGAGCCGGTCTCGACGGAGAAAGACCGCTTTGTGATGTGGTCTGCACCGCTGAAAGACATGTATACGGGCGATTACCATTTCCCCAAAGCCGACGGTTCGCCGGACTGGGGATTGGTATACATGAATTTCTTCCAGTCGGCCAATCCGGATATTTCGGGCAGCGTGGCAAGCGAACGTACATATACGGCGACATTCGGAAACATGGGTGAATCGTTATCGCTCGGCAAAGCATTTAATATCAATATATTGCCTGATACGGAAGGTAAACGTTTCACCTTCCCGAAAGCGTCGCGCACCTTATATACGGGAGCGAACGGTGCGAACACGGCTACGTTGTCGCGTGGCAATGCATGGCGTTTCATTACAGACGGCGTGCTGAACAACTCAAACGGAGGACTGAATATTCCGGTCAACAGCAATTTCCCGCTGATACAGGTCGTCAATCCGTTTGCGGCGTACCTGAAAGTGAATGAATTTCTTTCGGCAAACAGTTCCCTGATAGAAGATTCGTACAAAATATGGGACGGAAATGTGGATTACAGAATTGATACGGACAATAATTTTATCTTTAAGCATGATTTTGTTACGATGCTTTCTACGGGCGATACAGTGCGTTACTGGATTAACGACGCCTCAGACCCTGAACTGACAGGTTCGGAAGCGCTGATAGCGCCGTTCCAGGCCTTTTTTGTAACGAAGAAGACAAGCGCGGGGTTGTTCAATACGCTGACGATGAATACGTCCATGACGACGACCGTCGGGCCGTCTGCGAAGTTTACGTTGCGCAGTTCGGCGGCGGAAGAAGGCGTGCTGCGTATTACGGCGAAGCAGCAGTCGTACCGCAACTCGACGGCTCTGCTCAATGAAGCGGGTGCCGACCCGTCCTACGATCCCGACGAAGATTCGCGCAAAGCGTTTCTGGACGGCGTGCCGGTGTCGATCTATACGCTGGCGTCCGGTAACGAGGCGCTGGCCATCAACCGCAGCGGCGATTTCGATGCACCTGTATGGCTGGGCATCCGCCTGCGAAATACGGGTTTACCCGTCACGCTCGACTTTTCCGGCCTCGAACGCTTCGGCCGCCCCGTGTATCTGATCGACCATGAACAGGACGGCCGCGAAACCGACTTGCAGCGGCAGCCCTCGTATACGTTTGTCGTCCGGTCAGGCATGAACGGCGGCGGCGTGACGGAACTGAACGATCGTTTCAGTCTGCGTTTCGGCGCTCCGGCGGGAACGGCTCAGGTTGAAGACAGCGACATCAGGGTTTATGCCGGGGAAAGCAGTATTTACATCGATTTTCCTGACGGCGCACTCTACAGCGTCACAATATACAATGTTTTAGGCTCTACCGTATATCAGGGAAAAGCGTCCGGCCCGCAGATAGTGGTGCCCGTTCCGCCCAACCAGCTGTATTTTGTAAAGACACATACGGGGAACAAGGACCATCCGATCAGGAAGGTGCTGGTATCGCCGTAGTATTATTAATATTTTATTTTAAATCTTATGAGAGAGAGAGAAAAAAAAAAGAGAAAATTATGGAAGGGAATTATTGCATTAGCCCTTCTTTTTGGGACATTGTCGCTAAACGCCGACAGGTATCCCGAATCAGTTAAAGCGCCCGGTCAGCAGGATATGCAACCGGGCGCTTTGTGTTTACGGTATGAAATTCCAGATTCAAAATTCCAGATTCAAAATTCCAGATTCCAGATTCGGGATTTGGGAAATTTTGGACAGAAAGGAACTGTTGATGCGCAAGGCGGTGCTTCGCAGAGTATTAAATTTAAAGTGCGGAAGATTGTCGTCGACGACGAAGACGCACCATCCGGCGTCCCCCTGCTGCGGGCGGCACCATATCCTTCTGGGTATGTGGATTCTACCCTGATCCGCTGTTTCACCGTGATGCCGTCGTCCTCCTTCTTGCCGAAGCAGAAATTCTGGCAGAAAAAAGGCACCGGTCTGGATAACAGTCTGTATGGTTTTACCGTTCCGCTTGTCGGCGACCTGAACGGAGACAGGAAACCCGAAATCGTGGCATTGAGCTACGACGTTCCGGGGGTAAACGGACGTTCTGCATATTTGTTTATTTTTAACGGACAGGACGGCAGTGTGCTTGTGAAATACCTGTTGCCCGAAGGCGGCGTGACACCCGTCCGCTCCGGCTATCACGGCTCGCCTTCCCAGATTGCGCTGGTCGACGCCGACCGTAACGGGTGTGCGGAAATCATCGTCTGCTTCAGCAGCACGACCACTGCTCCGTATACGAAGCAAATTGCTTCGTTCGAAGTAAACGAAAGTATGACGGGCGTTTCGGAAAAGTGGAAAACGACGGTACGGTATGATGCCTGGGGCACGAATAACGAAAAAATAGCGGACGGATACGGCCTCGATTCCAACAATTATGACTTTCCGATCCCCCAGATTGTAGATATCGACGGCGACGGAACGGCCGAAATCGTGGTATATAACAAAGTGTATAATGCGAAAACCGGCGCATACATCATGAAGTTCGGCGAACTGGGACTCAATCCCTCCGATTTGCCCGACAAAACGGCTTACATCGGGTCTTACTGTCTTTATCCCTATTATGGCCATAACGCAAACCTGCATAATGATACCTACTACGAAGCGTCCATCGCCTTTCCGACAATCTACGACATCGACGGCGACGGGAAATATGACTATATAGCCGGAGGGAAAATATATCATCATATCGATTTGAAAAACATGACGTACAATACGCTGAATTTTACGTCGATACCCGACGGCCGGACAGCCGTAGCCGATATTGACGGCGACGAAGAGGCCGAAATCGTGGTGCAAACTTGCGAAGTGCTCGACAAGGATAACATATACAACCTTTCCCTGATGGTCTGGAAACCGGATTTTCAGAACAATACGGGTACACTGCGGGCATTCACTACTTTTCAGACAAACAATTACTGGTCTCAGGGATATTGTTCGTACCTTTTTATCGGCGATATAGACGGGAAAATCCAAGACGGATACAAACTGCCGGAAATATCCATGATTTGCGGGCGTCCCTTTGTGAATACATTCAATTTCCAGGAGCAGAACATGGTCAATATTCCGGTTCATCCGAATGTGAAGGTCGAGAACGGTGGCGACGGACTGATTATCCCAAACATGCAGTTGTCATCAAACAGCGAAGCGATGCTGGAAGGGTGTCTGGTCTCGTTCACGTGGGACAATACGCCAGGTGTAAGCGCTGGAAACCGCCTGAAAGTATCGTTCATGATGGAACATAACGACGGATCCATCAATACCGGCTTTTCACTGTTCGATTTTGACAACGACGGCGTGATGGATATTTGTTATCGCGACGAATATACGTTGCGAGTTATATCGGCGCGCAAATCGTTTGTGGGCATTAATGAAAAAAGTGCGGATATAATACGCCTCAATACGCCGTGCTATTCGTGGACGGGCTACGAGTATCCGGCCATAGCTGATGTCGACGGCGACGGCTCGGCGGATATCATAGTGATGGGCCGTTCGACTGCACCGGCGACGGAGGCGCACGGTTTTATCCTCGTTGTAGAAGGTGCGAACAGGGATTTGGCGCCTGCACCGGCAGTCTGGAACCAGTTTCACTATCACCCGATGAAGATAAATGAAAATCTTCAGACGCCGCAGCCCGGTTTTCATCCGCTGTCGCCCGACTACCGGTTCTACAAGACGGAAACCGATCCCGAGCCGATGTATGTCTACAACAGCAATATCATGCAGGCCGTAATTTCGTCGAGTTTCACGAGTGGCAACAAGGAAATCATCAAGCCGATAGTGTTTACGCCCGACGCCAGCATCCGCAACGCTTCCATCAGCGGCAATACGCTGACATTTGCCGTGGCAAACATCGGAAATGCAACCCTGCACTCCGCAACCCCGATCAGAATCTACGGCGACGGCAATCTTGTAATCGACGATACCCTTAGCCATTCACTGTATCCGAACGAGGAGAAGACGTTTTCGTATACCGTCTCTAATACGAAGGTCGTCTATGATATAGTCATTGGCGGCACGCTGGTCGACGGGAAATTGTCTCCGGGCAGCGCCAGAGACTGTAACTGGGGTAACAACCATGAGCAGGTAGCGCTGTTTCTACCCCGCGAAGACCTGGCGACGGTCGTCCAGTACAGCACGGTGATGATTGACGTGCTGGCGAACGATATGCTGCTGTCGACGTGCGGCAGTCATACGCTGACACCCGACGTGATCGTGACGCCCGGCGGACGCGGCGTACTGAGCGGTTTTTTCGGCACCATGCGGATAGTAAACAACAAAATCATGTATACGGCTCCGGAAGCGTCGTCGTTCAGCGACGTACTGGATTTCACGTACACGCTGACGTGCGAAGGCGTCAGCCGGACGGCTCACGTATATGTCTGTATCGTCGAGAGCTGTACGGGTTCGTTTTCGATGTGCGCCGGTACGTCCGGTACGGTTTGCCTCAAAAAAACACCGTCGGAAATCAAATTCAGGTGGTTCGACGAGAACATGTCATATATCGGTCTGTCCGACCCGACTGTAAATAATCTGACGTCCGACACGACGTACTACGTAAAGCCTGACTTTTCGGACATCAAGTCCGGTACGTGGGCATTGTACCGTCTGAAAGATTTCCCGCCGGTCAAAATCACGGTCAAGGCGCTGGGTCATTCGGGCGTCGATACGATGCGGTGGACGGGTGCGGTCGATACGGACTGGTTCAATCCCGGCAATTGGGTATACGTGATCGATGGCCGGACGAAAGCGTCTGTATGGGCGCCCAACAACAGTTGCGTAGACGTATTCATCGAAAAGCATGTGCAGCACTATCCCGAACTGTCGGAAAAGGCGGAATGTCGCAATATTCATCTGGAAGACAGGGCAATGATTGCAGGTATTCATCTTTTGACCTACGAAAAGGCGTCGATGGATTTCGAACCGACTTCTTCGGAGAAAGGACGGTTCGTGATGCTTTCGGCACCGTTTAAGGACATGTATACAGGCGATTACCATTTTCCCAAAGCCGACGGTTCGCCGGACTGGGGATTGGTATACATGAATTTCTTCCAGTCGGCCAATCCGGATTATCCGGGCAGCGTAGCGAAAGAGAAGACGGTGACTGCCACATTCGGCAGTATGGGGACGCCGTTGTCGCTCGGCAAAGCGTTTAACATAAATATATTGCCGGATACGGAAAACAGGCGTTTCACTTTCCCGCACCTGTTCACATCCTACACCGGCGCCAACGGGCAGAGCAGCGGCCTGCTGGAACGCAAACATGCCGACCGGTTCATTACGGACGGCGTACTGTCCGAAGACGGCGAACTGGACCTTCCGGTCGACGCCACCTATTTGCTGATACAGGTCGCCAATCCGTTTGCTGCATACCTGAAAGTGAGCGAGTTCCTTTTGCTGCCGGAAAACAAGAACAAAATAGAGCCGGCATACAAGATGTGGAGCGGCGACGTGAACGAATGTTTTGTCACGCAACTCGCGACGGACGACACGATGCGCTATGTGATAGCGGACGATTCCATCCCGGAAGGCAAACGGGCGCTGATTGCGCCGTTTCAATCATTCTTTGTCATGAAGAAGCCGAACGCAACGCCATTCAATACCCTGAAAATGTCGTCGCTCATGACAACTACCGTTGGGACGTCTCCGAGATACACGCTGCACATCGAACCGAAAGAGAAGGGCGAGCTACGTATCACGGCGAAACAGCAGTCGTATCGAAACGCAACACTGCTACGCCTGGACAAAGGCGCCGTCCCGTCGTACGATCCGGACGAGGATTCGCAGAAAGCATTTATAGACGGCGCTCCCGTGTCGGTCTACACGCTGACTGATAACAGTATAGCGCTGGCTATCAATCAGAGTGACAGCTTCGATATGCCGGTGAAACTCGGTATTCGTCTGAAAAATACGGATGCGCCCGTCACGCTCGAATTTTCCGGCGTCAAGGATTTTAGCCGGCAAGTGTATCTGATCGATCACGAATTGGACGACAAAAAGATTGATTTGCAAAAACAGCCGTCGTATACGTTCGATGTCCGGCCGGGAACAGTCGGCAACCGTGTAACGGAACTGAACGAACGTTTCAGTTTGTATTTCGGCATCCATTCGGGCACGGAGCAGGTAGAAGACAGCGGGGTGAAAGTGTATGCCGGTCACGGCAGGATTTTCATCGAATCCACGTGCGGCAGCGCGATTACCGGCGTGCTGATATACGACGTATCCGGTGCAACCGTGTACCGGTGTGGCGCTGTAGGGTCGTCGATCGAGATTCCGGTGGCGTCCTACCGGTTGTATTTTGTAAAAATCGATATGGAAAGCAAATCTTACCCTGTTCGGAAAGTGATTGCGTATCAATAACTTACATAAAAAGTTATTTAATATATGAAAAAAAAATGCATTTAAATTTGTGAGTTTCGGATTAATAATGTATTATTGCGGCCGAAAAAGAAAAAACGGGACAATCCGGAGCGCCGGGTTGTCCCGATATTACCCGAAAACGGGTCTTTTGGTCATGATTGTAATGGCTGACGGGCACATAGAAAAGACAAAGTAGTTGCTATGATTAAACATTTTTTGTGTATAATTGGTCTGTTTTTTTTATCGTCCTGCTTGATAACGGACAATGTAGAACCGGTATTCAATCGCACGGTCTTCGTATATATCGGACGCGATAACAGTCTGAGAAATGCGGCAGAAGAGAAAATCGAATCGTTGAAGAACGGCTGGGACGGAAAAAACGGATATTTGATTGTATATCAAGATCTGTCCGGCAAAGGTTCCGTATTGCAGGAAATATACGTGGAAAACGGGATCGGGAAGACGAAAGAGATATACAGGCAGGAAAAGGAAAATTCGGCGTCGCCGGAAGTATTTGCCGACGTATTGAAGCGTGTAGTAGAAACATATCCGGCCGATTCGTACGGGCTGATTCTGTTTTCTCATGCGTCGGGCTGGTTGCCGGAAGGGACGCTGTCGTCGCCGCGTTCGCTTGTACAGGACGAAGGGGAGAATACGTGGATGGATATAACTGATTTTGCAGCGGCAATACCGGATGCCCAGTTTGATTATATCATTTTCGAAGCGTGTTTTATGGCCGGAATAGAAGTCGCTTATGAATTGAGAAACAAGACGGAGTATATTGTGGCATCGTCCGCCGAAATCTTGTCGCCCGGTTTCAAAGGCATATATGAAACTTCTATGAATGAGCTTTTTAATAAGAACGCGAGCTTGGGATTGGTGAAATTTACAAAAGATGCTTACGATGCCGTAGATGCACAAACGGGCGAACTGCGTTCGGCCACGTTCAGCGTCATTGAAACAAAGGGATTGAATGTGTTGTCGGACTGGCTGAGGGAAAACATATCGGACGAAAAGAGCGTTGATATTGGCGAGATTCAGTATTTTGATCGATACTCGTATCACTTGTTTTTTGATTTTGAAGATTATTTTTCGAGAGTCCTGAAAGACGATGAAAAACGGGACGAACTGAGGCGGTTAGTGAACAGCTGCATGCTTTTCAAGGCCTCCACGCCGGAATTTATGCCGTCGTATCTGGGATTCAAAGTCGAAAAACATTCGGGCCTGACGACTTATATCCGGCAAAGCAGTTATCCGTATCTGAATGCGAAGTACGAAGAATTGGAATGGTTTAAAAAAATATATGTAATAAACTGAGTAAAATTTTAACAGTATGATTTTTTATAAGAAAGAACATCTATCTTGTATCAGTTACAAGACCGAGGAGTCGGACGGATTCCGGCATGTAAAGGTTGCCGCAGGAGGCAAGATTGAATTTTATAGCGCAAAAGCGCACAGTCTTGTATTTCTGTTGGACGGGTTAATCTATTTTGACGGCACGGATGCGCCGGACCGCAGGTTGATTCCCAGAGAAGCAATGTTAATCCCTAAAGGGTACACGTACACGTATGATGTGCGAGAGGACAGCGAAATGGTTATCTTTTCGTTCAAAATTTTAAGGTCGGTGTGCGACAAGCTGTTTATTCAGCGTATGCTTGAGCATAATGAAAACTTCGAGCCGCTGGGAACGCTGTCATTTCGCCCGCCGCTGGAAAACTTCCTCGATACGCTGGTGTTTTATCTCAACGAAGGCCTGAATTGCGAGCATCTTCATGAAATCAAGGAAAAAGAACTGTTTTTGCTTCTGCGAGCGTTCTACACGAGGCGTGAACTTTCCAAACTGTTCCACGAAATACTCGGCGAATCGGACTTCAGAAGCCTCATCGTGCAGAACTACATGAAAGTGAAAAGTATCGGCGAACTGGCGTCGCTGGCGAATATGGGACGTACTACGTTCGACAGCAAATTCAAGAGTGTTTTCGGCATCTCCGCCCGACAGTGGATTTTAGTCCAGACAGCCAAACAGGTAAGAATGAAGGCAATGGATCCGGACATAACCATCAACGACCTGATGACGGAATTCAACTTCAATTCGGCTACGCATTTCAACTGGTTTTGCAGAAAACAGTTCCAGTGTACGCCGCTTGAACTTATCCGCAACTGCCAGAAAATGGCGGCAAGCAAATCCGGCAGGAGGAGTTTCGGAAAGCGAAACAAATAGGCGCTGTTCGAAACTCAAAAGTTTCTCCGTTCGGACAAGACTCTGCCAGATGTCATAAGTGAAAGAAAAAGACCGGATTGCTTCAGACTGTCGACTCGCAAGGACGACGGGTTACGCCCCGTCATTTTGCGAGCGCAGCGAAGCAATCCGGGTGACCGGCAGTAAAAGAAAATAACGGAGAACGTCATTATTAAGGATTCGTTATCGTTACAGATTGCATACAGGCAAAATCAAACACTGCAGGTGTTTAATCCGAATAACTTTCTGCAAGCCGGAGGCGCAGCCCCGGGCAGGAAAGAGACCTTCACCCTCACAGAAACTTCGTGCGGAGTTCAACTCCTTTGCGGGGTTGAGGGCGAAGGGAGAGGTATTCTGCCCGAACGGCGTTTCGCTTCACTCCATCTGCACGTAGTTATCCAAATGAAAAACACTCGGACTGGCTGTTTGTCAAACAGGATACAGACTCAAAACAATAGTGCCTCAAAAAAATTAATCAATAAATCAGATAAAATTTGTTTTCGAAGAAAAAAAACAATATCTTTGCCAGTGAAATGAATGTTGATATTTAAATAATATGGAAACTTTATGAAGAAATGGATATTTATGATAGGGGCAGGATTATTGAGTATCAGTGGTTTCTGCCAGAATGTCGCACTGAAAAGCAATCTGCTGTTCGATGCGACTACCACGATCAATTTGGGTTTTGAATATGCCTTGTCGGATAAATTGACGCTGGACGTCGGCATAAATTACAACCCGTGGGTTTTTCCGCAGAAAAAAATAGACGTGGCAGGCAAGGTTATTGAAGAATATGATGGGAAATTCAAGCATTTCATGGTGCAGCCTGAATTGCGCTGGTGGATGTGCGAAAAATTTAGCCGCCATTTTGTCGGCATACATGCCCACTACCTTAATTATAATGTGGGCGGGTTGTCGTTTCTCCCCGCCGGATGGGGCGACCACCACGAGGATGGTATCCAGAACAAACGTTTTGAAGGCTGGGGCGGAGGCACCGGCGTTTCGTATGGCTACCACTGGCTGCTAAGCAATCGCTTCAGTTTGGAATTTACGTTGGGCTTCGGATATACTTATCTGAAATACAGTAAATACAATTGCGACAAATGCAGCCAGGAGCTTTCGAAAAGCGCCATGCACTATTTAGGGCCGACTAAAGCGGGCATAACCGCAGTATTCATGTTAAAATAAGAAAGGGTAGAAAACGATGAAGATGCAGAAATTAAAACGCAGTTGTCTGATTTTGTTGTTGCTGTCGGCATGTTTCACGATGCAGGCGCAGTTGCGGGCGAAAGTGGTGACCGAAAAAATCGGACAGACGGGCAACACGATGGTGGTAAACCTGACGTTCGACGTGGGCGCACTGAATATGAAATCGGTGGAGAGCCTGATATATACGCCGATACTCGTGTCGGGAAAAAACAAGATGGAATTGCCGAAACTTATACTCAAGAGCAAGCTCCGCTACAAGCTGGATATCAGGGAAAAGAATCTGAACGGGACGCCACTCGAAGCGGTCAGCAACTATGAAGTGAACATGCAGACGCCGGTTTATGCGGTAGAAAAATTCGACAGAAGAAGCAAGAGCCGGATACCTTACCATGTCTCGGTGCCGTTTAAGGTGTGGATGGACGGCGCCACGTTGCAAATCCGCGAAGAAGCGTTCGGCTGTTGCGGGTCACCGGCGCAGCAGATTGCGACGGCAAAATCCAACACCGATACCGAGGTGGAACTGAATCCGCAGTTCCGTTATCTTACACCCGAAAAGGAAAAGGAAAAAATCCGCTACGAAATAGGCGAAGCGTATCTCGATTTCCCGCAGGGGCAAAGCGTTATTCTCCCCACTTTCCGCGGGAACCGTAGCGAATTGGACAAGATAAATCAAATGATTGTGATTGTGGCTACCGACCCCGACGTGAAAGTGACCGGCTTAGAGATGCGCGGTTATGCATCGCCCGAAGGTTCGCAAAAACTGAACTACGAACTGTCGTTCAAACGGGCGCAGGCCATGCGTGAATATTTTGTGCAGATGAGTACAATCCCCTCCGGCCTGTTCCGCACGGGCGTCGGCGGCGAAGACTGGGACGGTCTGAAACGGATGATACAGGATATGTATTATATGCTGCCCATGAAGTGGGATATCCTGGCAATCATCGAACGCGAATATGATTTGGACAGGCGCGAACAGTTGATAAAAAATGTCGGAGGCGGTGCACCTTACAAGAAGATTTATCGCGATTTGTATCCCAAACTGCGCCGGGTAGACTGCCAGATTAATTACGTCGTCCGCGACTTTACGCTCGAAGAAGGCAAGAGACGCATCAAGGAAAAGCCGAAATTGCTGAGCCAGAACGAAATGTATCAGGTTGCGCGTACATATCCCGAAGGCAGTCACGAATTTAACGAGACGTTGCTTACGGCTCGCAACCATTTCCCGAACAATGACATAGCCAATCTGAATGCGGCGGCAGCGGCGCTGGCTGAAGGCGATGTGGAGGTTGGACGCGAATATCTGGAAAAGGTGCAAAATACCGATTTGCCTGAATATGACAACTGTATGGGCGTATTGTATATGTACGACGGCGATTATGAGGAAGCCGAAGTGCATCTGCGAAAAGCACAGGAAGCTGGTATGGATGAAGCTGCTCACAACTTGCGCGAACTGGCACGGGTGCGCGGCAATAAACCGGCTACCAACAGGCGGTAGAAATGACTGAATAGCTGAAATCTCATGCGAAAAGTTTTGTTGTGGGAGGCATGTTTGCCGGTCGTTGTGATGTGCGCGATGGGTTTGTCCGGATGCAGGGAGAACCGTCAGGCAAATGTAGCGGAAGAACAGCAACAACGGGAGTTCCCGATGGTGACCGTGCCGTCTCTATATGTCGATCCGCAGATGCGCGCCGAATATATGGCCATGCACTATTGGGATCTCTTCGATTTTCGCGATACGGTCAATGTCGGCAGCGCCGCCACAGTCACGGAACAGGCGCTGGTCAATTATATCGCCATCATTTCGTATGCACGGTATGACGTGGCATGCAAAGGTATTGTGCATCTGATAGATTTGGCGGAAAGTGATTCAGCCGCACATGCATTTTTTGCCGTCAACCTGGAACGTTATCTTTATGAGGCCGACTCGCCCATGCACAGCGACGAGTTTTTTATGCCGGCGCTGGAACGCCTGCTTGCGTCGGACATGGTGGACGACACACGAAAAATACGCCTGAAAATGATGTGGAACGATCTGCAAAAAAACCGTCCGGGTACGCCCGCCGCAGAGATTCATTACCGGACGGCTTCGGGAAGCCGGCTGACGTTGTCGGCCCTTCGGTCTGAATATATCTTGCTGGTGTTTCACAATCTGGGATGTAATGCCTGCATTGCCCTGATAGACAAGATAGAAAATTCAGCAGCCATCAAGGAGAAGCAACGCAGAAACCGCCTGCAAATACTTGCGATCTACCCCGACAAAAATTTGGACGAATGGGAAAAACATCTGCACGAGATACCGTCGTCGTGGTTGAGCGGTTTTGACTATAATACGGAAATAGACAGAAATGAGACCTATGTCCTGCGGGCGATTCCGTCGGTTTATTTGTTGGACAAAAATAAAACCGTCATACTTCGGGACGCTCCGCTTCCGGCGGTGGAGCATTATCTGTCTGTAAATGAATAATAATTGAAAATGAAGAAAGCCTCCGTTTGCCGTTTTCATTTTGGCGGAGTATAATTTTATATTTCACCATAACCGTCATTTTTCAATAACTTGAGGCGAAATAAAAACGACTCTTCTAATTACAAATAACCTGCAATGTCAAATTGCGCAGGGGTGCATCGGAGGTGGATTGCCTGTTTCTACCAACATTGTGTCCCTACGGGACACGTGAAGACGTCACAGTTTATTTATTTCGCGTGCCTAAAAATAAAAAGCGACAATCTGAAATGCTCCCATTGAAAATCGACGTAGTCAAATATACCCTTGTGCAGGTAAGCGTGTATCCGGGAACGCTGGGGATAGATGAAAAGAATTATCCAATTGGAGTAAGACACGATTATTTCAGAGCATGCGACGATTATTTTAGTGCAAGAGGCAATTATTTTGGAGTAAGATGCGATTATTTCAGCGTAAGCGATGATTATTTTGGCGCAAGACACGATTATTTTGATGCAAGTGATGATTATTTTGGTGCAAGATGCGATTATTTCAGTGCAAGCGACAATTATTTTGGCGCAAGACACGATTATTTCGACGCAAGCGGCAATTATTTTGGAGCAAGAAGCGATTATTTTGGTGCAAGTGACGATTATTTTGGAGTAAGATGCAATTATTTCAGCACAAATGATAATTATTCCGGTGCAAGATGCTATATTTGGGGCGAAAAAGGAAGAAATGAAGACAAGTGCATAAAAAATGCGCGGCAGGTTTCTTTTTTTTACTGGTTGAGTGGGATTTTATTTTAGAATTGCTAAATTTGCGGAACAAATAACGGAATGTTTTTTTTAAAGGAAGAAATTATGACAGACAAACAAATTGCAAAGCAGAACATGCTTCAGGTAGTGATTCATACGCTGGATGAGTATGAATCGCTTTATGCGAACATCCCGGTATTCGCAGGTGCGGTGACGGATTTGAAGCGTACGGCGAAGGAGATTGAAAAAGAGGCAGGCCGGCAGTCGAAGGAGAACAGGAAAGGAATGACGGACGAAAAGCAGGATGCCGAAACGACGCTCGTCAACCGGACGGTGACGGCGGCCAATGTGCTTTCGGCGCCGGACTTTTACGCTATCTATTTCAATGCCCGCAACATCATCAACACCGCCGCCCGCAAACGCAAACCGGCGGAGGGCGGGCTGGAAGAAACGGCGTGAGAATTGTCCACGAATTGCACGAATTTCCACGAATTAAGACATATCTTCTTCTGTGAAAATTCGTGTAATTCGTGTAATTCGTGGATTTAACAAAATAAACAGACGGAGATTGGAAGATGAATAAACCGAAGGAAATAGTAGAGTTAGAAAAGATTTACGGGATTACGCTGAAAAAAGTTAAGCCGGATGAATATAGCAATAGAAGTAATATTTATGCTGTAAATGAAGATGGGGATGTTACGCATTTGAATATATCCTTCCATCAACTGACAGAGATAAAAGGCCTGGAAACGCTTGTGAATTTACAGGAATTAGATTTATCCGTAAATCAACTGACAGAGATAAAAGGCCTGGAAACGCTTGTGAATTTACAGGAATTAGATTTATCCGGGAATCGACTGCCAGAGATAAAAGGCCTGAAAACGCTTGTGAATTTACAACAATTAGATTTATCCAAAAATCAACTGACAGAGATAAAAGGTTTGGAAACGCTTGTGAATTTACAGCTATTAGATTTATCCAGTAATCATCAACTGCCAGAGATAAAAGGACTGGAAACGCTTGTGAAGTTACAGAAATTAAATTTATCCGAAAATCAACTGACAGAGATAAAAGGCTTGGAAACGCTTGTGAAGTTACAGAAATTAAATTTATCCGAAAATCAACTGACAGAGATAAAAGGCTTGGAAACGCTTGTGAATTTACAGCAATTAAATTTATTCGGAAATCAACTGACAGAGATAAAAGGCCTGGAAACGCTTGTGAATTTACAGGAATTATCTTTATCCGAAAATCAACTGACAGAGATAAAAGGCCTGGAAACGCTTGTGAATTTACGGGAATTACGGTTATCCAACAATCAACTGGCAGAGATAAAAGGCCTGGAAACGCTTGTGAAGTTACAGAAATTA
>JAISXP010000067.1 GCA_031270465.1 Tannerella sp.
ACCAGCGGCGTATGCCTGTCCATTCGCCAGAAAGGTGGGTAAAACATGCCTCTTTCCGTCCGTTCCACCTGTATTTTACTGCTCAGCCACAGTTCAAAATCGCCCGGATGCCATATCCATAAGGCTTCGGAATTTTGTGCGAGCGCCGGCACTGCCATCGCAAACGCCAATACGGTCAATGTTATAAATCGTTCAATCTTTTTCATGTTGATAACTGTTTTTTATTTGTAATTAAAATATTTTAGATACAAAGATATAACTTTATTGTGAATTAACCATAGAATGAATATCCCACCTGCCAATTCCGTTTCCTGCGGCAAAGTCCGAATCCGGCGACAGCGAAACCGTCGACGCCGGAGAACGACGTGCATTAACCCGGCATCGCTACTTCCGTTTCTTTGTACCTATAATAAAGCGTTTCGGCATACCGGCAAAACATTCGGACTATTTACAGGCTGTCTTTCAGTCGTACCGCTACGGGAAAGCGACCCTGCCTGTGAGGTGCATTGCTGCAACTTGCAGGAGGGTTTCACACAATATGTATAAAGCTGCCGTAGCGCTGCGGGAGGGTTTCACACCGAGTGTATAAGGCTGCTGCAGGTTGCAGAAGGGTTCCCAACAAAGTATGAAAGGCTGCCGTAGCGCTACGACCGGAAAATATACTGAGTGGGGAGGCTGCTGCAGGGCTGCGGCTGATTTTAGACACGCGAAATAAATGGTATATAACGGCTTCTTTCGCATCGCTAACCGGTAAAACGCGGCATTTCGAGCGCATCGCAGTCGAGACATCCGCCGTATGACGGTTACAGTGATGTAATTTTTTATTGACAATGATTGTTTTTATCCGAATCTTTTGTATATTTGCAGCCGAATTTGAAGTGGATAGATTTGTATTGCTTGCAACCACAGGAAAAAATGCTAAAAAACGTCTTTCCCGCATGGCTGTCCGGCATTTGAATATCTGCACGCTGTCAGTTCACTATGTTTTACTAAATAAATTTTATACGTAATGAGTTATTTATTTACCTCCGAATCGGTGTCGGAAGGACACCCCGATAAGGTAGCCGATCAAATATCGGATGCCTTGCTGGACGAATTTCTTGCGAATGACAAGGATTCGAAAGTTGCATGCGAAACGCTGGTAACGACCGGTCAGGTTGTGCTGGCCGGAGAAGTTAAATCAGCCGCATATATCGACGTGCAGGAAGTGACGCGCGATGTGATTGAGCGTATTGGTTACACAAAGAGCGAGTATCAGTTTGAAGCCAGGTCGTGCGGCGTGCTTTCGGCCATCCACGAACAGAGCGGCGACATCAACCGCGGCGTCGAACGCGCCGACCCCTACGAACAGGGCGCGGGCGATCAGGGAATGATGTTCGGCTATGCCACGAAGGAGACGACGAACTACATGCCGCTGGCGCTGGACGTGTCTCACGCTCTGCTGAAAGAGCTGGCGCTGATACGGAAAGAGGAACCGGCGCTGATACCGTATCTCCGTCCGGATGCCAAGAGCCAGGTGACCATCGAGTACGACGACAGCGGCGTGCCGCTGCGTATCGATACCATTGTGGTATCCACGCAGCACGACGAATTTGTCGCCGCCGCAGACGGCCGCTCGCAGGACGAAGCCGACCTTGCCATGGGCGCAAAAATCAGGGAAGATGTGATCAGTATCCTCGTTCCCCGCGTGAAAAAACGTTACCCCGCGTCGGTGCAGGCTTTGTTTAACGACAGGATAATCTATCATGTGAACCCGACGGGCAAGTTTGTTATCGGCGGCCCGCACGGCGATACGGGACTGACCGGGCGGAAAATCATCGTAGACACGTATGGCGGCAAGGGCGCTCACGGCGGTGGGGCGTTCTCGGGCAAAGACCCGTCGAAAGTAGACCGTTCGGCGGCGTATGCAGCCCGCCATATTGCCAAAAATCTGGTGGCGGCAGGTGTGTCCGACGAAGTGCTGGTGCAAATATCGTATGCCATCGGCGTGGCGCGCCCGACAAGTGTCTTCGTCAATACACTGGGACGTTCCAACCTGAAAATAAGCGACGGCGAGATTTCGCGCAAAGTGGAGACACTGTTCGACCTTCGTCCGAAAGCCATCGAGGAACGCTTGAAACTGCGCAATCCCATTTATCTGGAGACGGCCTCGTACGGCCACTTCGGACGCGAACCGTACACGGTGAAGAAAACGTTTGTATCGCGTTATTTACAGGAACCGCTGGTCTGTGAAGTGGAACTGTTTACGTGGGAAAAACTGGACTACGTCGACAAGATAAAGGAATCTTTCGGACTGTAGGTCAAAGACGCTGTCTCCATTCGGACGAGGTTCCGCCCCGCTCGATTTATCCTGCAAGGTGCTGCCTGCGTGCAGTATGTGAGGCGTAACCTCGCGGAATAGACCGAACGGGGATGGAACCCCGTCAGGACAAGGATTTTGTGCCGGTGTACGGCTTATTCCGAAAAAAGGTAATCTTTCAGTTTTATCCGCAGAATTTTAAGAGACTGAGAGATGTGGTATTCGACAGTTTTTACGGAAACGTTTAGCTGCTGGGCAATTTTACGGTTCGACAGTTCGCCGAAACGGCTCAGTTCGAATGTCTGCCTGTAGTTTTCCGGAAGTTCGCGAACGGCTTTTTCTATTTCGCCGGACAGTTCGTTGAACAGATAATAGCCGGGGTCTTCGAATTGATTCTTTAATGATTCGTACAGTTCTTCATGCACCTGTTCGCGGAAGGTTCTTTTTTTGATGACATTCAGGCAGCGATGTTTTACGGCCGTGAACAGGTAGGATTTCAGTGAAGTTTCGACGACAAGATCCTCGCGCGCTTCCCAGAGGTGGAGCATCAGGTCCTGCACAAGCTCTTCCGAATCGGCATCCTGTATGTACCGGGATGCATATTCGCAAAGCGGCGAATAATATTTGATGAAAAGCGTCTCGTATGCTTTTGCATCTCCGTGCTGTACTCTCAGAAGAAGTATTCGGTCATCCATAGCACATTAAACTGGTCGATTTACAGATCGGCAAGCCCGCAAATGCGGGAATACAGTGAATACCCGTACCGGACAAAAACACGGCAGACGGACAGCTCCGTCCCTGCGAAAAAGAAAACCGAAAGATATTTTCTGAAAGATTTTTATATGTATATTACACGCGCGAGGCTTGTGTGTGTGTGTGTGTGTGTGTGTGTGTGTGTGTGTTTAAAAATTTATATGACAAAAGCAAGGAAAAAGCAATAAAAATCAAGCTTTTTCGGTTGACAAAAAAAGCCTGTTCATCGCCCGGCAGCATCTCAAGTATGTGTTTCCTTTTCGCCATAATCCGCGTGCATCATTTTTGTTTCAGATGCAAAATTAGTATTTTTTTCTTTCAAGCCGTATTTTTTTAAGAGCAAACGCGCACAGTGTACCTTATTTCCGCGCGTCTGCTCTATTTTTTTCGCTTCCCGTTTAGGGTGGCGGGCAAAAGAATTGTCGTATCTATGAAAGCAAACAAAAACGGATGGAAGAAAAGAACACGTCACAGGATGTATTGGATCTGGAAACAGAGCTTTTGTTCAGGTATTTGCGCGGAATTTCGACGCCGGCGGAGAATGTCCGCATGATGCGGTGGCGGAAAGCGCATCCGGACAACGAAAAGGCTTTGTTTCAGATTGCACAGATATATCATGCCCGGCAAACCGGCGAACGGATTCGGCAGCGCAATCCCGTCGCTGCCTTCCGGCGCGTAACGGGACGAAGCCGAAACAGGGCGCGACGCAAAACTCTCCGTCGCCTTGCACCCGCTGCGGCATGTATTGCTTTGCTGATTTCCGTAGCGGTCAACTGCTTCTTCCTGCTACAGCGGCGCACGGAACAGCAGTTCATTACCATGCAGACGAATGCCGGCATGCGTACCCGCATGAATCTGCCGGACGGGACGGTTGTCCATCTCAATTCGGCCAGCAAACTGACGTATCCTGTTCCGTTCGATTCGAAACGGCGCCGGGTGACGCTGGACGGCGAAGGATACTTTCAGATAGCCCGCGACACGAAACGCCCGTTCATCGTAGCAGCCGAAAACCGTCCGCTCGAAGTGGAAGCGCTGGGCACGGAATTTAACATGCAAGTCTACGCTTCCGAACCGCTGCTGAAAGCAACGCTGGTGGAAGGCTCCGTCGGCTTCCGCGTGCAAAACGGGGCGGGAACATGGGAACAGATCATTTTACGCCCGTCGGAAAAGGCGGTTTACGACATGAACGCGAAAAAAGTGAATGTCAGCCGTACCAATCCCGCCTATGATACGGCCTGGATAAACGGACGGCTGATGTTCAGGGACACGCCGATGCCGGAAGTCCTCGCACGGCTGTCGCACTTCTACGACGTGACGTTCGACGTGAAAGATTCGACTATCCGCAACTACACCTTTACGGGCGTGTTTGAGCATCGGCAACTGTCGCAGGTGCTCGACTACATATCCATCTCTTCGCAGATTAGATGCAGCATACAGCCTGCGGCCGAAGACGACAGCGAAGGTCTGCGCCGGACAAAAGTCATCCTGCGAAAGAAATAAGAACCATTAATGTCAACTTTTAAAACCGGATGCCTATGAATAAAAAAAGAGAATGAACAACAAAACCGGGCAAAAAAAACACTTTGCCAAAAACACACGAAAAGATATGTTCGAAACATGTCCTTTCAGTAAGAAACAAATTTTTTATTACAAACAAAACAAAGCAAATGTATGAAAAACAAATTAAAAACAATGATTAGAATTACATTATTAACTTGTGTATTTTTATGCGTATCAATCGTTTTCGCCTTTGCTGGCAGCGCTTACGCGGAAAGCGTTTTCATCACGATGAACCTGTCGAACAGGGCCGTGTCCGAAGTGCTCGAAACGATCGAGAACGAAACAGAGTTTAATTTTTATTACAACAGCAAATTAGTCGATACGAACCGGCTGGTGTCTGTTCACGTAAAAAATAAACATGTGTATGCCGTCCTTGACCAGATATTCAGCGGTCACGGCGTGTATTACAAGGTGATCGACAGGGATATTATCCTTACGGCCGGAGAAAGCGGGAACGGCGCCGGAACAGATGGAAGGGACGGGATAACCCAGAACAGAATCAGCATCTCCGGGACGGTGACGGATGCGAACGGCGAGCCGGTTATCGGCGCCAATGTGGTGGAAAAAGGTACGGCGAACGGTACGATTACCGATGTGGACGGCGCTTTTGCCTTCAGCGTATCGCCCGGCGCCACGCTTGAAATAAGCTATATCGGCTATGTGAAGAAAGAAGTATCCGTCGGGAACAATACTACTTTCGCCATCACGCTGGACGAAGATACCCAGGCGCTGGACGAAGTGGTGGTGATCGGCTATGGTACGATGAAAAAAAAGGATTTGACCGGGGCGATAGCATCTATCGGAGGAAGGGATATAGCCGATCGAAAATCGACTCAGGTCTCCCAGGCTCTGCAGGGAGCCGTTTCCGGTGTACTGGTGACGAGAGACAATAATGCACCGGGAGCGTCGGCTACTATCAGGGTAAGAGGGATCACTTCCATCGGCAATACCGATCCGCTGATTGTTGTCGACGGTATGCAGGTGGATAATATCAACGACATTAATCCGAATGATATTGAAAGCATGTCGGTGTTGAAAGATGCGGCGTCTTCGTCCATTTATGGTTCGCAGGCTGCCGCGGGGGTTATCCTGATTACCACCAAACGTGCGCAGGCTAACCAGTTCAATATCGAATACAACTATGAATACGGTATGGAGATTCCAACAGAAACGCCCGGGTTTGTAGATGTGATTCGCTACATGCAACTGACAAATGAAACAAGATGGAATGATGCGGGAAACGGAACCAATGAATATCCGACTTATGCAAAAGACGTGATTGACAACTATTCCCAGTTAAACAGAGACAATCCGGACAAATATCCCAATACGGATTGGAGCAACTTGATTTTCAAATCCTATGCGCCCCGTCAGAGCCATATACTTAGAATAAACGGAGGTAATGAAAAAGTACGGACTGCGGCATCTTTTGTTTATGATAAAACGGGAGCTATATACGAAGGACGTACGTATGAAAGACTTACAGCCCGTATAAACAATGATTTGATTATCAATAAATATCTTGCCGCCAGTCTGGACATCAGCATGAAAAGGACAACGGACAATCAACCTTACACAACTTTGGATGTTTTACGTTACGCTCGATTTTCACCGCCCGTATATGCGGCAACCTGGCAGGATGGACGTTATGCGGAAGGAAAAACGGGCGATAATGTATACGCTCAATTCAAGGAAGGAGGATTTAAAAAATCGTGGTACAATCAGTTGAATGCAAAAATAGGGATTGATTTTACACCTTTTGAGGGATTAAAAATCCAGGTGATAGTGGCTCCCGTATTCAACGGGACGAAACAGAAAAACTGGAGGAAATCAATCCCTTGGTATTTGTCGGACGATCCCACCGTTCAGGGTGGATACATTCAGCAACCTACTACGCTGTGGGAAACGCGGAATGACAATCATCGCATTACCTCTCAGTTTTTGGCTCACTATGACAGGACTTTTGGCGGCCATGCGCTTAACCTGATGGCCGGTTACGAAGACCGTTATGAATTTAACGAAGATTTGGGTGCTTCGCGTAATAATTATGAATTGGATACTTATCCATACCTGAATATAGGTCCGCTCGAATTGAGGGACAACAGCGGTTCGGCATACGAATATGCACGGCGGTCGTTCTTCGGGCGAATCATGTACGGGTACCGGAATAAATATCTGTTGCAGGCGAATGTCCGTTACGATGCATCATCAAGATTTGCCAAAGATTACCGGTGGGGAGTTTTCCCGTCCGTGTCTGCCGGATGGGTCATTTCGCAGGAAGATTTTATGAAAGACGTATCGTCTCTTTCGTTCCTGAAACTTCGCCTTTCTTATGGTACGCTTGGCAACGAGCGCATAGGCAACTATCCTTACCAGGCGACTATGGCATTTGAAAATGCCCTGTTCTTTCAGGGAGGCAATGTCGTCTCCCAGCAGGGAGCAGCTCAGCCGCGTTATGCAATCAAGGATATCACGTGGGAAACGACGGAAAGTTACGATGTCGGCATAGATGCTTATTTCCTGGACAGCCGGTTGCGTTTTTCGGGCGATTTTTATAAAAAGAATACGAAAGACATGTTGCTTGCCCTTCAAATCCCCACCTACATGGGATTTGATAATCCGGACCAGAATACGGGAAAAATGCACACGACAGGCTGGGAAATTAATCTGGGCTGGAGTGACCGGATCGGAGATTTCGGTTATGGCATTGATTTTAACCTCTCGGATTTCAAATCGGTAATGGGTGATCTGGGCGGTACCGAATTTCTGGGCAACCAAATCAAAATTGAAGGAAGCGAGTTTAACGAGTGGTACGGATACCGGACTGACGGCCTTTTCCAGACGGCGGAGGATTTGTCCGGCGCCGCATTGATCAGTGTGAGTACCAAACCCGGTGACGTGCGATATACGGATGTATCCGGTCCCGACGGCGTCCCTGACGGACGCATTTCACCCGAATACGACCGTGTGTTATTAGGCGGGTCACTCCCGAGATATACATACGGAAGTAATATCCGGTTGAACTATAAGGATTTTGATTTGGGGATTACCATTCAGGGCGTTGGAAAACAGAATGTACGAATGGAAAGCGACTGGGTTCAGCCTCTGCTTCAAAACTGGCTGAATATAACTACCTTGCTTGACGGGGATCATTACAGTCAGTACAATACCCCCGAACAGAATCTTGCGGCAAAATATCCGCGCCTCACTTATTCCAACCCCGGCAATAATTATACGATGTCGGATTTCTGGATGTTCAACGGACGTTATTTTCGACTGAAAAACATCAATCTGGGATATAACATTCCCAGGCAGTTGGCGAACAGGGTTAAAATCCAGGGCATAAGGCTGTATACCAGTATTTCGGATTTATTTTGCCTGAATAAATACCCGAAAGGATATGATCCGGAAAGCGGTATAAACAGCTATCCTATTACTACGACCGTCATTTTTGGTGCAGCGATTAAATTTTAAACTTAAAAAGACAAGAAGATGAAATATATATTTTATATCATTACAGTATTTTTTCTGGTCTCGTGCCATGATATGGATTTGAATCCATTGGCGGAAGGGTCGACTGAGACCTGGTATTCGACCGAGACAGAGTTGGTTATGTCCATCAATGATTTGTACCGTAACCCTTTCTGGCCGTTGACTCAAGGGAATGGAGACGGAGGCGATGATGCCTGGACGGACGACTGGATGTATCGCGAGGCATTGACGCCTATAACCGGCGCTACGATTACCAGTGAATGGGGATTAGCAAACACTACTTACTGGTTAAATTCCTACAAAGCCATCACCCGGTGTAACACCTTATTGAGCAATTTAAGCCGTTCGGCAGACAAAATTTCCGGACAAATGCTTGTGCGTTACGAAGCGGAAGTGCGTTTTATCAGGGCTTGTCAGTATGCAAAGCTGGTATTTTATTTCGGCGACGTGATTTTTTATACCGAACCGCTGACGGACATCAGCGAAGCCTTCGCCATGGGAAGAACAAGCAAGGCTTCCGTTTTACCCGAAATATACAAAGATTTTGATTTTGCTGCGGAAAACCTGCCTGTCACATACGGCACTGCCCTCCAGCGCGCCACCAAAGGCGCCGCCTATGCCATGAAAGCCCGTACGGCTTTGTGTGAAGGGGATTATGCTACGGCGAAAGCTGCTGCAAAAGCCTGTATGGATTTGGGCGTGTATAAGTTGCATCCCGATTTTTCGTCTTTGTTCCTGACAAGCACGAAACAGTCGGATGAGTTTGTCTTCGTATTGCCTCGTTCCGTTGAATTTAAACTTACTTTGAGCATTCAGGATGTTACTCCAAGGAATGCCGGAGGATGGGGTGCATGGAGTCCTACCTGGGAATTGTTTTGTTCGTTCCTGTGTACGGACGGGTTTCCGATAGATGAATCTCCGCTGTATGACCCGCAAAATCCTTTCAGGAATCGTGACCCGCGCTGTACGGCGACTATTATTGAGTTTGAAACGCCACATCTCGGCTTTATGTATCAGCCTCACCCTGATTCCTTGGAAGTGATGAACTTCAACACCGGCAGAAAACAGAAAAACAACGATACCCGCAGCAATGCGCAGTTTGCTTCGTTCAACGGATTATTATGGAAGAAAGGCGTGGATAATACCTGGTTGCTAAATGGATGGCAGGTTGATCCCGCCAAATTGATTGTACGCTATGCGGATGTATTGCTGATGTACGCCGAAGCCAAAATCGAATCGAACGACATTGACCAGTCCGTCTTGGATGCTATCAATCAGGTACGTGCCCGCGCTTACGGCGTTTCTTATACCCAAACCGACAAATATCCGGCAGTGACGACTACCGGTCAGGCGCAACTTCGTACGATTTTACGCACGGAACGCCGGATGGAATTTGCTTTCGAAGGACGACGGTATACGGACATTATTCGCTGGAGAATAGCGGAAAAAGTGTTGAATCTGCCCAATTACGGGATGCTGGATCCGGCGGAACTTCGCGAAAAAATCGTTAATAAAGGTCTCTGGTTCTTCCCGGAAACGCCGCCCATCGACGAAGATGGCGTAGCCGATTTTTCCATCATGTACAACAAGGGATTGATAAAAAAGATTACCCAGCGTTCGTTCGACAAGAGCAGGCAATACCTCTGGCCGATACCGGCTAAAGATATACTGATCAACAGCAACTTGACGCAAAACCCGAATTATTAATCCGATAAATGCCTCTCCCTGCTTTCCACAAGGGGCAGGGAGAGGTTTATTTATTTTAAATGTTACTCAAAATGAAAACGTATCTTTCAATATTGTTTTTTTGTATCGCTGTTTCCTGTTTCTCGCAGGAGAACGTGCAGGTCGGCGGCGTTTTTCCCCATTTGGCAATGGTAGCCGATCATTCACCGCGTACCGAAGCCGGTACGGGCGCTTTGTTTCCCTGGGCAAACAGGCTGTGGGTCATTACCTATGTAGCACATCTGGACCGTTCAGGTTCCGGGACGGGATTGTATGAAATCAATGAGAAAATGGAACTGAAGAAAAGACCGGAAAGCGTGGTGGGAACGTATGCCAACAGGCTTTTGCACGGTGAAACCAACCAATTGATTATCGGGCCGCATATCATCGACATCAACGGTAATGTCCGTACCATCGACGGTGTGAAGGGACACCGCCTGGCCGCCACGCTCACTCATCTTACCGACCCTGCCGCTAAAGTATATTTTTTGGCTATGGAGGGGGAATTTTTTGAAGTAGACGTGAATACGCTTGAGACGAAACTTCTTTTTAACCTGATGGACGAACTGAAAGAACCCAAAGGCTCGAAGCCTCACTTCAAATCGGGATTTACCCGGCACGGGAAAGTGGTTGTTTGCAATAACAGCTATACCACGAAGGACTACAATCGCGAATGGAGCGCCGGACGGCTGGCCGAATGGGATGGGAAAACGTGGACTGTAATCGAAGAGAAACCGTTTACCGAAGTGTGGAGTTCTTCGTCTTTCGGCGCACCCATTCTCGCTACCGGCTGGGATAATGCTTCGGCGATCCTGAAAGTGTATGTTCCCCGCAGCAAGGAATGGATTACTTATCGCCTGCCCAAGTCGAGCCGGAGTTATGATGAAACAAGCAATACGGAATGGCTGCGAATCCGCGAAGTGGAAACGGAACGTGCGCTGATGGACTGCCACGGCATGTTTTATGAAATCGGATTTCATTTGTATGCCGACCGGTTATGGGCGATTAAACCGATTTGTTCGCATCTGAGGGTAATACCGGATTTCTGTTCGTGGCGAGGCATGTTGGTGCTTGGCGGCAATCAGGGAACTCCCATGAAATTCGGCCCTGCCGATGCCAATCCGTTAGCCGGACAGCCACAGGCCGGGTTATGGTTTGGAAAAACGGACGATCTGTGGAATTGGGGAAAGCCGGGCGGTGAAGGCGGAGTATGGTATGATGATCCTGTGGTCGCAGGACAGCCGTCTGACCCTTATCTGATGTACGGATTCGACAAAAAGTCGCTTCATCTGTGGCACAACGGCGCTTCGGATGTCAGTTTCGATATTGAGGTAGACGTGACGGGCGACGGAACGTTTCGGAACTATGCACGTAAAACAGTAAAGCCCGGTGAATACCTGCATTACGAATTTCCGGACGGTTTCAGCGCCCGGTGGGTCAGAGTCGTTTCCGGTAAAAATTGCAAAGCGACGGCATGGTTTATTTACAATTAAATGCGTATTTTTGTATCCTGAATAATAACAAAACATAAATTATTTTCACATGAGAACAATCAGTCTATTTATATTACTGTCAAGCCTGTCATGCTTCTGTGCCTGTAACAAAACGGCAAATACCTGTGACAGCATCAGCGGTGTTTATCCGCACCTGGCTCACTACAATAACGAAGCGGAATGTGGACACGGCGCCGTCGTACCCTGGGGCGGATACCTCTGGACGATCACCTACGGGCCGCATTTTCCCTTCGGTTCGTCCGACAAACTCTACCGCATCGATCCCGGACTGGAGCAGGAAACCATGCCCGAAAGTATCGGCGGTACACCTGCCAACCGAATGATACACGCCGAAAGCAATCAGCTTTTCATCGGCCCTTACGCAATCGACGGGCAGGGGAGCGTCCGGACAATCCCCTATACGGCAATGCCGGGACGCCACACGGGGAATGCCCGCCA
>JAISXP010000068.1 GCA_031270465.1 Tannerella sp.
TGGAACGCCAACGACCGGATTACCCTCGCTCTCGACATGCCGGTCGAAGCAGTTACCGCCGATCCGAACGTGAAGGAGAATATCGGCAAACGCGCCGTCCAACGCGGGCCGCTCGTCTACTGTGTCGAAGAAGCCGACAACAAAGACGGTTTCGACCGAATCGCCCTGCTACCGGACACGAAGTATCAGGCTGCCTTCCAGCCTTCGCTGCTCAACGGCGTCATCACCGTCACGGCAACCGGCGGCGACCGGACGTTTACCCTGATACCCTATTACGCATGGGACAACCGCGAAGCCGGAGAAATGAAAGTATGGATTGACTATAACGAAAAATAAATATGAAAAAGCAGGAGAGAATACAGACAATCATCCGTTTCTTTATGCAACGTCTTTCTCGTTTGTCGTTTCCTGAAAAAGAGCTAACTTTGCAGGGTAAATTTCAAAGACGAAAAATATGTCAATACCAATAAGGAGTGTACCATTGCTTGAAGGTGAAGTTGCCCGTCGCTTTATAAAAGAAGCAAAAGCAAACGAGAAAAAACGTGGAACATACAAGTTTTCCGAAGAAGACAAGGTTACTTTTTGTCGGATCATCAATGATTACAAAAAGTATCTTGAGAATTCCGAAAACCTGGAGAGCAATTTATTATGAGTTTTCTTGACACATGCCGGATATTTCCGCTCAACGACGATGTATTGAAACAATGTCAGCCGTTCAGTTGTGGAGATGAAGATCTGGACGATTTTTTTCTCAACAATGCCGGTAACTACAACCGGCAATTGTTGGGGAAATCCTATTGTTTTCGGCAGAAAAAAGAGTTGTCTATTATTGTATGTGCGTGCACTTTATCCAATTCAAGTATAGATGCACGAAATTTGCCGAATAATCGGCGAAAAAAACTAACGGAAAACATTCCGTACGAAAAACAATTGAGCAGTTATCCTGCTACATTGATTGGTCGTTTGGGTGTTAATAAGAACTACAAAGGGATTGGTATTGGAACAGCGCTTATCAATTTTGTGAAATTTTGGATTCTGAAAGAAGATACCAAAACCGGTTGCCGTTATCTGACAGTGGACGCTTACAATAATGAATTAACAAGGAAATATTATGAAGCTAACGGTTTCAAATATCTTTTTTCTACAGAAAGGCAGGAAAAGGAATATATTGGTTTGCCTGATGATAAAGAATTGAGAACAAGATTGATGTATTTCGATTTAATGCTGATGTAAATTACTGATATCAATAAATTAACAATAAAAATAATTATGAAAAAGAAAAACAGCAGATGGATATATATCCTGTTTATTGCGAACCTTGCTTTCGGGCAGGTTTTTTGCCAAAGCGGAAACGCTCCGCTTTTCAACGGAAACTACATCAACAACCGCTATCCGTTGATCACCAAGCCTTATATTGAGTTGCCCATCGGCGCCGTCAAACCGTCGGGATGGCTCGAAGAGCAGATGCACCGGATGCAAACGGGTATGACCGGCCACCTGGACCAAATATACGAAAAAGTGATGGGGCCGCGCAACGGCTGGCTTGGCGGCGACGGCGACGTCTGGGAACGCGGCCCGTACTGGATCGACGGACTGCTGCCGCTGGCCTATATCATGAATGACCGGGCGCTGAAAGACAAAGTGCAGCCATGGATAGAATGGACGCTCGCCTCGCAGAAACCCGACGGCTATTTCGGGCCGGATACCGACCGGACGCCCGAATCGGGACTGCAACGGAACAATGCGCATGACTGGTGGCCGAAAATGGTAATGCTGAAGGTTATGCAGCAATATTATTCGGCGACCGGCGACGAACGCATCATCTCTTTCCTGACGCGCTATTTCAGGTATCAGTTGAAAAAACTGCCCGAAACACCGCTGGGACACTGGACTTTCTGGGGCGAACAGCGCGGCGGGGACAATCTGATGATTATCTACTGGCTGTATAACATCACAGGAGACCAGTTCCTGCTGGACTTGGGGAAATTAATTCACGAACAGACTTTCGCGTGGACGGACGTATTCCTGCACCAGCATCACCTCTCCACCCAGCACAGTCTGCACTGCGTCAATCTGGGACAGGGCTTCAAGGAACCGGTCATCTACTACCAGCAAAGCCGGGATGTGAAACACCTGGAATCCGTGAAGAAAGCCGTCCGTGACATGCGCCATACGATTGCGTTCCCCATGGGACTTTGGGGCGGCGACGAACTGCTCCGCTTCGGCGAGCCGACACAGGGGTCGGAACTCTGCACGGCGGTAGAGATGATGTTTTCGCTGGAAAGCATGATGGAAATAACCGGCGATGTGCAGTGGGCCGACCATCTCGAACGCATTGCCTACAACGCGCTGCCGACACAGACGACCGACGATTTCTCGGCGCGTCAGTATTACCAGCAGGTCAATCAGGTACAGATTACGCGCGCACTGCGGAATTTCTCTACGCCTCACGAAGATACCGACATCCTTTTCGGCGAACTGAACGGTTATCCCTGCTGCACGGCCAACATGCACCAGGGCTGGCCGAAACTCGTACAGCACCTGTGGTTTGCCACGAGCGACAACGGTGTCGGCGCACTGGTATACGCACCCTCTTCCGCAACCGTCAAGGTGGCCGACGGTATCCCGATAACCATCTCGGAAGAAACAGCCTATCCGTTCGACGAATCCATCCGGTTTACCATATCCTTTGCCGACAGGAAGCAGAAAAAGGCGTTTTTCCCGTTCCATTTGCGCATTCCCGGCTGGTGTACGTCTCCGGTCGTCCGCCTGAACGGGACAGCCATCGACGTGGACGCTCATGCCGGCGAAATAGCGCACATCAGCCGCGAATGGAAGGAAGGCGACGTCCTGACGCTGGAGTTGCCCATGCAGATAAGCGTAAGCAACTGGTATGGCGGCTCTGCCGTGATAGAACGCGGGCCGCTGATTTATGCCCTGAAGATGAACGAGAAATGGGAAAAGAAAACGTATGCGCCTTCCGAAGGCGACCGCTACGGCAAATGGTACTTCGAAGTCACGTCCGATTCGCCGTGGAATTACTGCCTGTCCGGACGAAACCTACGTCCCGAGGCGATAGCGCAGCATTTTACGGTAGAGAAGTCGACAAGCATAGCCCCTTACCCCTGGACGCTGCAAGACGCGCCGATAACCATCAGAACCAAAGCCCGCCGCATCCTGCGCTGGCAAATCTACAACGGCTCGGCAGGCCCGATACAATACTATTCGCAGCAGGACGATGTGACGGACAGCGAAGAAACAGTCGAACTCATCCCATACGGCTGTACGACGCTACGCATCGCGGAGTTTCCGATAAGGTGAGCGCCGCCGTTGCGTCCCTGCGAACGTGATAATGCCGTCGCCGGACGGAATCGACAACACAGTTGACGACCCTCCGACGACGGCATTTTCTTGCACCACGCTGTCAAAAAAAAGGATTTCCGACAGAAAAGGGGAAAATAAACCAAAATCTCCGTAAAGGCTTACAGCGAAAACGTTTTTCTGTATTCGTAGCGATAAAGTCTGTGGGCGGCGGCTTCCGTGTCATCGCCGAAGCTCAGCGTAGCCGGGTCCCACCTGACCGGACGTTGCAGTTCGGTGGCGATGTTGGCGATGCAGCAGAGCGTGTTGGTGCTGCAACCGACTTCTACCGGCGCGACGGGATTCCGGCGCGTATGCACCGCATCGATGAAGTTCTGCATGTGCGGCGAACTGACTTCGTACTGTCCGGCGGCGATTTTTTCTTCCTCCTTCGCCAGCAGTGACGGGTCTGAACATTCGATATAACCGCGTGCAACCTTCAGCCAGCCTTTTGTACAGTTGAACTTGATGCCGTTGCCTCCTTTCTCCGTGAAATTCTGTTCGGTCATGACGATGCCGTCCTGATACTTCATGGTGAGATACGGAGCGCCGTTGTAACCTTTCGGGATGAACTCGCACGGGCCGGAGCCGTCCATGCCGATGGCCGCCTGCGCGATGTCGAACATGTGCGCCCCCCAGTCGGCCGTATATCCGTTGCCCGTCTCGCGATACCAGCGCCATGCGCCCCACAGTTTTTCGTTCTGCTCAGGATCGAGCGTAATCGGCGGACACAGGTCGGGATGGTAGCGTATGTTCGGGTCGTTCAGCGGCCCCAGCCACTGATTCCAGTTCAAGGTGGCCGGAATCGGCTGTTCGGGCAGGTTCAGCGGCGTGGGCGGATCGCCCACTTTGGCGTAGATGGTTTCCACATGTCCGATGGCGCCGCTGCGCACCAGAGCGATGGCCTGCTGAAATTCCCTGCCGGAGCGCTGCTGGCTACCCACCTGCAGGACGCATCCGTTCGCGCGAACAGCCCGTACTATCTCCAACCCCTCGGTCACCGTGAAGGCCATCGGCTTCTGCACGTATACGTCTTTCTTCGCCCGGCACGCGTGAACCGCAATCAGCGCATGCCAGTGGTCTGGCGTAGCGATGGATACCGCGTCGATGTCCTTGCGGTCGAGCAGGTCTTCGTAAAACTCGTACATGTCGCACCGCGGCGCCACGTTCTTCTTCTTCTGCCACGCTTCCACGCGCCGCCTGAAACGCTCGCGCTTGGTCGACTCCACATCGCATCCGGCCACAACCTGCACGCCGGGACATGACGAGAAACTGTTGAAGTCGGAACATCCCTGCTGCCCCAATCCGATAAAACCCATCACAACACGATCGCTGGGCGCCATGCGGACACCGTTTCGTACAGCCCAACTCGGTAAAATAGTCAATCCCGCCAGCCCCAGAGCCGAATAGCCCAAAAACTGACGCCTGTTCAATTTGTTCACTTCTTTGTTTTTCATTTGCAAATCAAATTTGTTTGTTTTTGTTATTTGTATTAATACTATATACTTCGCGCGGGTGACAGCTCTGTTCATCAAAACGCACAGCATTTTACCGCAAACTCTCAAATCTTTGAATTTTTGAATTTTTGAACGGTACATCTTATGCACAGAATCATGCCGCACACAGTATAACAGATGCAAAAGTAGTTGTTTTTTCGAACTGAACGAAAACGGAATGACACAATTTGCAGAATTTACGGGAAAACGTCCTTTTTCAATCCGGTCGAATCCTGAATATTCGAATCTTAATCCGTAAATCGGCAATGTTTCATTTTTTTAATGTATATTTGCGGCTGCCTAAGCTATAATGCGATGGATATTATAACAAAAAGCATATCTAATTTTTACCGCCGGAGACAACGCATCGTTGAATCGTACGGAAAATATCTCGTTGATTTACAACGGGAACAATTGTGGTACCTGCTTAAATCTGCCGAGAAAACGGAGTGGGGATTACAGCACGGCTACCGCAGTATCCGCAACTACGCCGACTTCGTGCAGCGCGTCCCGCTGCAGTCATACGATACGCTCAAGCCGTGGATAGAACGGATGATCAACGGCGAAAGAAACATCCTGTGGCCTTCCTACACGAAATGGTTTGCCAAAAGCAGCGGCACAACCAACGACAAAAGCAAATATATCCCCGTCACACCCGACATCCTCGACACCTGCCACTATCGCGGCGGATACGACACCACCGGCCTTTACTTGCGAAACCATCCCGAAAGCCGTTTCTTCACAAAAAAGAGTTTGATACTGGGAGGCAGCCACAGTCCGTTGCCGCTCAATCATCATGCCCACTGCGGCGACCTTTCGGCCGTCCTGTTGCAGAATATCCCCTCATACGTCAATCTGATACGCGTCCCTGCAAAACAGATTATCCTCATGGACGAATGGGAAGCGAAAATCAGCGCCATCGTCGAACATACGTGGAACAGGCGCATCGGAAGCCTGTCGGGCATCCCGTCGTGGATGCTGTCGCTTATCAAGGCCATACTGCAAAAGGCCGGCCGTGAAACACTCACGGAAGTATGGCCAGATCTGGAAGTCTTTTTCCACGGAGGCATCAGTTTTGAGCCGTACAGGATGGCGTACGAAATGCTGATTCCTTCCGACAAAATGCACTACATGGAAACATACAACGCCTCCGAAGGCTTTTTCGGCATACAGGACGACCCCGCCGACCAAGCCATGCTCCTGATGATCGACTATGGCATATTCTACGAGTTTATCTCAGTAAACGAAACTGTACATGTACAAACGGACAGCCCCACGGTCGTGCCGCTCGAAGAAGTAAAGATGTGCGAAAACTACGCAATGGTGATTTCTACAAACGGCGGACTGTGGCGATACATGATCGGCGATACGATTCGCTTCACATCACTCTTTCCACACAAATTCGTAATATCGGGACGTACGACGCATTTTATCAATGCCTTTGGCGAAGAACTGGTAGTCGACAACGCCGAAAAGGCTATCCTCATTGCATGTCGCGAGACGGGCGCTGAAGTGAATGCCTACACCGCCGCCGCCCTGTTTCTGCTGGACAAAGGGAAGGGACGGCACCAATGGCTCATCGAATTTGACAGGCTGCCCGCCTCCATCAACGAGTTTGCGCGTATATTGGACGGTGCGCTGCAATCGCTCAACTCCGACTACGAAGCCAAGCGCTACCGGGAAATGTCGCTGCAAGCCCCCGAAATCATTACGGCACACGAAGGCGTATTCTTCAAATGGCTAAAAATGAAAGGCAAACTGGGCGGACAACACAAAATTCCCCGCCTCAGCAACAACCGTGAAATCATCGACGAACTGCTGGCTCTGAACGGACTAAACGGCTGAAAGGAAAGACAAAGAATCATTCAGGATACAGTTGTACATGAAATTTCCGAAAGGCATGCAGGTACGTGAAAACAATTCAAGTCTTGCAGAAGAAAGAGATATGTGTTTTCTGTATCTAAATTAACACCTGCGGATATATTTTTTAACGTTTAACAACAGGGATTGTCGGATTTTTTATCTAATTTTGAGCCGATTTTTTTGTTTTTTGAAAAGGGCAGGAAAGTCAAGAGGTTTAGGTAGTTACAATATTGACAAAAGAAGATAAACAGGATGGAGAATTTAGAATTAGGCTTTTTATTAATGATGGTAGGGATGATTACTGTGTTTATTATCCTCCTGATTGTAATCGGAATGGGGAAGTTTCTTATTCTGTGGGTCAACCGTTATTCGCCCGAACAGTCTTTGACGCCGGCTGTGCCGTCGCCGTCAACATCTTCGCAATCCGATATTCCGGATCAGGTCGTAGCGGCCATCGTTTCGGCCGTAAGTATTGCGACCGAAGGCAAAGGCAAGGTAACTTCCATCAAAAAATAGCTGAGTATTATAACAGAGATAATTAATAATTAAAATGATAGCTTCATGAAGCACGAGGTGAAATTTTGTCTGGTTTTTCGGGACATGTGGCAGTCGGCCGGTAAATATGTTCCCCGCGTAGATCAACTGTTGCAGGTAGCCCCTGCCATTATTGAAATGGGCTGTTTTGCGCGCGTCGAAACGAACGGAGGCGGCTTTGAGCAGGTAAACCTGCTGTTTGGCGAGAATCCGAACACTGCGGTGCGCGCGTGGACAAGGCCGTTCCACGCGGCGGGGATTCAGACACAAATGCTTGACAGGGCGCTTAACGGATTGCGGATGAGTCCCGTACCGGCCGATGTGCGCCGTTTGTTTTACAAGGTAAAGAAAGTGCAGGGGACGGATATTACACGCACATTCTGCGGGCTGAACGACCTGCGGAATATCAAGCCGTCTATCCGCTATGCAAAAGATGCGGGCATGATTTCGCAGTGTGCACTGTCAATCACCTGTTCGCCCGTTCACACGGTTGAATATTATACGAACATGGCCATCGAACTGATCAAGGAAGGGGCGGACGAGATATGCGTCAAAGACATGGCAGGCATCGGCCGTCCGTATTCGCTCGGGCGTATTGTGGCGAACATCAAGAAGGCGTATCCCGACATACCCGTTCAGTATCACAGCCATGCGGGGCCGGGTTTCAGCGTTGCCTCGATTCTGGAAGTGTGCAAGGCGGGCTGCGATTATATTGACGTAGGGATGGAGCCGCTGTCGTGGGGAACGGGTCATGCCGACCTTCTGACCGTGCAGGCGATGCTGAAAGACGCGGGATTCAGGACGCCCGAAATAAATATGGAAGCCTACATGAAGGTGCGCACGCTGATTCAGGAGTTTACGGACGATTTTCTGGGCCTGTACATCAGCCCGAAAAACCGCCTTATGAACTCGCTTCTGATTGCTCCCGGACTGCCGGGCGGCATGATGGGCAGCCTGATGGCCGATCTGGAAACCAATCTCGAATCAATCAATAAAAGCCGCAGGAAAAAAGGAGAAAAGGACATGTCGCAAGACGAACTGCTTGTCAAGCTGTTCGACGAGGTGGCCTACGTATGGCCGCGCGCCGGCTATCCGCCGCTTGTGACGCCGTTCAGCCAGTATGTAAAAAACCTTTCGCTGATGAACGTCACGCAGATGCTGAAAGGGAAGGAACGGTGGAGCATCATCGCCGACGACATCTGGGACATGCTGCTCGGCAAGGCAGGACGCCTGCCCGGAACGCTGGCGCCCGAACTGATTGAAAAGGCAAAAGACGAGAGACGCGAGTTTTTCGAAGGCAATCCGCAGGACAATTATCCCGACGCGCTGGACAAATATCGCGCCCTGATGAAGGAAAAGCACTGGGATACCGGTCAGGACGACGAGGAACTTTTTGAATACGCCATGCATCCCGCGCAATACGAAGCATACCGTTCGGGCAAGGCCAAGGCGGACTTTGTTGCGGACGTGGCCAGGCGAATCGAAGAAAAGAACGCGGCAAACAACCTGCCGGAGAAACCCCAGACGCTGTCGGTTAACGTAAACGGACAGTATTACAGGGTCACCGTTTCGTTCGGCGATCCTTCGGGCAGCACCGTTCCGCCTGAAGATGGCAGCAAAGAGGCGCCGTCCGCCCAGACGCCGGAACCCGCCGCGGCAGGCGAAGGCGAACCGCTACTCTCTCCGCTCGAAGGGAAATTCTTTCCGGTGAAGAACGCTTCGGACACGCCGGTGAAAGTGGGCGATACGGTCAGGAAAGGTCAAACGGTCTGCTTCGTGGAGGCCATGAAAGTGTACAACGCGGTGGCAGCCGAAAAAGACGGCGTCGTGACGGCCATCCTTGTGAAACCGGGCGAGAGTGTCGAAGAAGACAGGACTGTCCTGATGATGATTAAATAAGTTCTGATGAACGATATACTTCAGAAATTATACGAGATGACGGCCTTCGGCAGCATTGCGGCCGAACCGCAGATACTGATAATGTACGCCCTCGCGTTCACACTGCTGTATCTGGGCATTGTGAAGGAGTACGAGCCTCTGCTGCTGGTGCCGATTGCGTTCGGGGTGCTGATTGCCAATTTCCCCGGAGGCGACATGGGCGTGGTGCAGGCTGATCAGGCGGGAATGGTGAACGTGCACGGCGTGATGCGAAACATCTGGGAGATGCCGCTGCACGAGATTGCGCACGAACTGGGATTGATGAATTTCATCTATTACCTGCTGATAAAGACCGGTTTTCTGCCGCCGGTTATTTTCATGGGTGTCGGTGCGCTGACCGATTTTGGGCCGATGCTTCGCAACCTGCGTCTGTCGATTTTCGGCGCGGCTGCCCAGCTGGGTATTTTCGCCGTGCTGCTGACTGCCATCATGATGGGTTTCACGCCAAAGGAGGCGGCTTCGCTGGGCATTATCGGCGGGGCGGACGGTCCGACGGCCATCTTTACGACGATCAAGCTGGCGCCTCATCTGCTGGGCGCGATTGCGATTGCGGCGTATTCCTACATGGCGCTGGTACCGGTGATCATCCCTCTTGTCGTAAGATTTCTGTGCACGAAAAAGGAACTGAGCATCAACATGAAGGAGGAAGAAAGGAAGGCCGGCAGCGCGGCGGAAATCAGGAATCTGCGGGCGCTGAAAATCATTTTCCCCATTGCGGTGACAACGGTCGTGGCGCTGTTTGTGCCGACAGCCGTGCCGCTCGTCGGGATGCTGATGTTCGGCAATCTGGTGAAGGAAATCGGATCGAACACGTCGCGTCTGCTCGACGCGGCCGCCAACAGCATCATGAACGCTGCAACCATTTTTCTGGGGCTGTCCGTCGGTGCGACCATGACGGCCGAAGCCTTTCTCAATTTCCAGACCATCGGGATTGTGGCCGGCGGTTTCCTCGCCTTTGCGCTGTCCATTTCGGGCGGCATCCTCTTTGTGAAGCTGGTGAACCTGTTCTCGAAGCAGAAGATTAACCCGCTGGTCGGCGCAACAGGACTGAGCGCCGTGCCGATGGCCTCGCGCGTGGCCAACGAAATTGCACTGAAGTATGACCCGAAGAATCATGTGCTGCAATACTGCATGTCGAGCAACATTTCGGGCGTAATCGGTTCGGCCGTCGCTGCGGGCGTGCTCATATCGTTTCTGGCGTAAGCAGATTCCCGAATTTTTGTTTGCGACCCTGCAATTTAACACAGAATTTCAGGATTTGCAGAATTTACAGAAAATGTTCATTCTGCTAATTCTGTAATTATGTTTCCTCCGGTTCGGCAGGAATCCGGTTGATCCGGCTCACGACAATGACGTCGGCATAGCCTTCTGCCACGTGCAGCCATTCGGCAAGGACGCCTGCCGCCGCAAATCCGCAGCGTTCGAAAAGGCGCAGGCAGGGGATGTTCGTCCGCGGAATGTGTGCGTAAAGCTGATGCAGTTTCAGGAACGTGAAGGCGTAATGTACGGCGACGGTCAGCGCCTCGGTGGCAAGCCCTTTCCGGCGCCAGGAGCCGTCGAGCAGAATGCCCGTCCCCGCCCGGCGGTGGTGCGGCTCAAAGTCGTACAGGTCAATCGCCCCGATGGCGGCGGACGTCTCGCGGAGTTCGACTATCAGGCGCAGTTGCCGGCGTTCGTACAAATCGTTGGCCGATTCGGCGATATACCGCTTCAGGGCGTAGCGCGAGTACGGGCTGAACGTATTGCCCGATTCCCAGAGCGACGTGTCGTTTTCCCAGCGATAAAGCGTGTCGAGGTCTTCCGGTTCCGGCGCCCGCAGGCGGATTCTGTTGTTTTCAAGCAGTTTCACAGGAAATGAATTGTCTGTTTTCGGAAAGATATATGTGGCAGGCGATATTCTTTTCCGGCATTCTGTCCATGAAAAGCAGTATCCGGCCGAACGGAATATCGGGATAGCAGAAAGCCATATCGGTGTACGCCTGCATCTTGACGCGCCTGTCGGCAACCGCATCCGACAGACGCATCCGGTCGATGTTCCACAGTCCGACGCCCGATACGCCCGAAAGGTGCTTTCCGGCGGCGGCTTCCATTTCCGGCAGATGCCGTTCACGGCAGAAGGCCAGCACGCGGCGTTTTCCCGTCTTCGGACGCTCTTTTTCTTTCGCGAAAAGGATTGCGAGGCGCCTGCGCAGGCGTATCAGGAGAGCCGCCGTTTTTGCCTCCGGGTAATATTTTTTGCAGAACAGCAGCAGGGCGTCGTAAAACGCGCGGACGCGCTGCCTGTCGCCGCAGTGCAGTATGCGTTCGCCGGGGATGCAGAACCGCCCGTATCCCGCTGCCGACATGCGGTACATGATATCGAGATACGCGCCTTCGGGCGGAAGCGATTCGTCCAGCAGGCCTGTTTTGTTCAACGCACTGTGACTGAAGAGGACGAAGGCGTCCGATACGGCGTCGACCCGGTGCGGCCTGTCGGGCATGTCGCCGACCGCACCGCGCCCCGCGTCCGCAAATACTCCCGCCCTGCCGCGCGGTGTGTGAAAAAGCGTGCGGGGCGAGGGAAATACGCGCCGGCTTTCGGGCAGGAAAACGCCCCTGCCGTCGATCATCTTCACTCCAGCCGCACCGGCTTCCGCAGCATGTTCGTCCATAAAGAAACAGAGCGTGCGCAGACAGTCCTCGCCGACGAGCGTATCGGGATGGAGCAACAGGATATATTCGCCCCTGCACTGCGCAATCAGCCGGTTGACGAACCGGACGCCGTTCATGCCGCGGGGTCTGTCGGGAAACGTTATCTCCGGAAAACGTGCGCGCAACGCGGCGTCCCGTCCGTCCGCCAGTCCGTCGTGCGCGAAAAAAATCTCGGCATCCATCCCGCCGGCAGCCGCCCGGAGCGAACAGAGACACAGTTCGGGCGGCAAACCGTCGCCGTGAGGTACAATGATAACGGATAGCTTGCAGTCGTACATGTCTTTTCAGCGTTTAATGGAATCGTTGAAATCCAGACGGTTCACAATCGACCGCCCCAGTGTCACTTCGTCGGCATATTCAATCTCGTCGCCTACCGCTATGCCGCGGGCGATGACGGTAATTTTCACTTCGCAGGGCAACAGTTTCCTGTAGATAAAGAAATTCGTCGTGTCGCCTTCCATCGTCGAACTCAATGCCAGGACGACTTCCTTCACCTCGCCCGCGGCCACGCGCTGCACGAGGCTCTCAATCTCCAGATCGGCAGGACCGACGCCGTCGATGGGCGAAATGATTCCTCCCAGGACATGATACACGCCGTGAAACCGGGCTGTATTCTCTATCGCCATCACGTCCCTGACGTTTTCCACCACACAGATGGTCGAACGGTCGCGCCCCGTATCGGAACAGATGGCGCAGTGACCGCTGTCGCAGATGTTATGACACTCGCGGCAGTATTTCACGTCGCGCCGCAGCGACAGCAGGGCGGCGGCCAGCCGTTCCACATAGCCGGCGTCGCGCCGCAGCATGTACAGCGCCAGGCGCAGCGCCGTCTTTCGCCCTATTCCGGGCAGCGCGGCAAGCTCGTTTACCGCATTCTCCAGAAGAATCGAAGGATATGGCCTATTCATGCAGGGAGTAATAGTTACAGTTCGCGACCGGCATACATCCGCTCGTAATAGTTCATGTAGTCTCCCCCGACGATGTCTTCCACCCACGCCTGGTTTTCGAGATACCAGCGTACGGTCTTGACGATGCCCGTGTCGAAATCCGTTTCGGGAATCCATCCCAGTTCGGAAGTAATCTTTGCGGGGTCAATGGCATAGCGCAGGTCGTGCCCCAGGCGGTCTTTCACGAACACAATCAGGTCGTCGCCGATCCGTTCGAGCGACGGCAGCCCTGCGGCGTCCGTTTCGTGCGTTTTCAATGCCCGGCGGTATTCCGTCCGTTCGGTCATCAGCTGCCTGACCGTGCGGATAATCAGACGGACGATTTCGATGTTCTTCCGCTCGTTGTGCCCGCCGACATTGTATGTCTCGCCGGGCTTTCCGCGATGAATCACGGCATCGATGGCCTTGCAGTGGTCTTCGACATAGAGCCAGTCGCGGACATTGCTTCCGTCGCCATAAACGGGCAGTTTTTTACCTTCCAGGATATTGTTTATTATCAGCGGTATCAGCTTTTCGGGAAAATGGTAGGGGCCGTAATTGTTGGAACAGCGGGTGATGCTGACCGGCATTTTGTACGTGTCGAAATAGGCCTTGACAAACAGGTCGGCGCTTGTCTTGGATGCACTGTACGGACTGTGCGGGTCGAGCGGGGTCGTCTCGAGGAAATAGCCTTCGTCGCCAAGACTTCCGTATACTTCGTCCGTCGAAACCTGATGAAAGCGCACACCTTCCTTCCATACCGGATAGCCGGCGTCGTCCTTCCCTTCGACCCATGCCCGGCGGGCGACGTCCAGCAGGTTCTGAGTTCCGAGGATATTGGTTGTCAGAAACAGTTGCGGATTTTCGATGCTCCTGTCCACATGACTCTCGGCAGCAAAGTTCACCGCATACCGTACCGGATACCGGTCGAAAATGTCCGCCAGCAGGGCGCGGTCGCAAATATCGCCTTTTACGAACAGGCAACGTTCGCCGTCAATATCGTCCCTGATGGTACCGAGATTTCCGGCATAGGTCAACGCGTCCAGCACGATCAGCCGGCTTTCGGGATATGTCCGGCGCATGTATTTTACAAAGTTTGCGCCGATAAAACCTGCCCCGCCGGTTATTAAATAGGTGTTCATAATGTTTTATTTATCGTATTCAAAATTCATTTCCGCATCTGCAAGCAAAGACGCCTGCGCGTCTTTCTCCGACAGGATCAATGTGTCCTTTGCAATAAGTGCCATGTCGATACCGATATCCGGATCGTTAAACCTGATACTTCTTTCGTACAGCGGCATGTAGGGATTGTCCACCTTGTACGTGAAGACAGCCGTCTCGCTCATTACATAAAATCCGTGTGCAAACCCCTTCGGAATAAATAATTGCCGTCTGTTTTCGCCCGACAGTTCTATAAGCAGGTATTTGCCGAAAGCAGGCGAGCCGCGGCGTATGTCGACGACCGCATCCAGTACACGGCCCTGAATCACTCGCACAAGTTTTGCCTGCGACCAGGGCGCCAGCTGGTAATGCAACCCGCGCAGAACACCCCTGACTGAACTGGACTCGTTGTCCTGTATGAAACTGACGGCGCCTGCATGACGTTCAAATTCAGGCTGTTTATATGCCTCGAAAAAATAGCCTCGCGTATCACTGTACACCACAGGTTCGATGATCAGGACGCCCGGAATATCTGTTTGCGTATATTTCATATAAAATCTTATCTGTATTTGATTTCTTTCGGGAAGCAAAGAAAGCGTTTTTTTGACAGACATGCAAGCCCTGCGTAAAGAAATTATGCTGCACGCGGAATGATTTTGCACACCGGATTAGCGTTTCAAAGATTCAAAGGCTTGCGACAAAACGCCTGCACATCAGTGAGCGGAACTGTCTCCGACCGTGACGCAGTGCGGGGCGCTCGCAAGGCTGCGAAACTTTTCGCGCATCACATTTTTTTTTCTCCGAACAGCCGACAGTTTGATAATTAATTTTTATCTTTGCGCAGTGTAAATCCGTTCAATTGCCGTATGAAAAGAATAATTGCCATTTCTCTGCTGATTGTGACGCTGTTTGCCTCGGGGCATGCGACGTGGGTTTTTCATTATTGCAGTGGAAGTTTACGCAATGTCGGTCTGGCCGGTTATACGGAAGTACATGCCTGCTGTTGCCGGATGGCGTCACACGAAGCTTCCGGAAATCAGCCGGCCGTCGGAAATACACCCTGCTGTGCAAATCGATTCCTGTCATTGATTACAGACGATTATCCTGTCGCCAGGTATGAAACATCTTTCGAAACGGCTCATGATTTTCAGCCGGCGCCGTATGTCGGATACGACATGTTTCGTCCCTGCGAAAACACGCTTTTCCAGCCGCAGCAACAAGCGTTCCCTCCCGGCGGCCTGGCACGGCACGGTGCCGCACTGCGCCTCCTGATTTGTATTTATCTCATTTAGACACGTTCTGCAACAGATTTGCCTTCGCGCAAATCATTCTCTGCAAAAACCTGCGGTCGCAAAACATTACTTTTGGCGAACGGCAGATTGCAGGATACAGTTATTTTTTATATTAGTGTTTAATTGTTTTAATAATTCATCGTGATAAACAAACTTGTCAAATATTTTCTTGATAACAGGCTTATTGCCATGTTATTGCTTATCGTCATTCTGTTGTGGGGCATTTCCGTGGCTCCGTTCGACTGGCATGGTGGTCTGTTGCCGAGCGACCCCGTTCCGGTCGATGCGATTCCTGACATAGGTGAAAATCAGCAAATCGTTGCCACCGAATGGATGGGACGCTCGCCCAAAGACATACAGGAGCAGATTACCTATCCGCTCACCACGTCGCTGCTCGGCATTCCGGGCGTGAAAACGATCCGCAGCTCGTCCATGTTCGGCATGTCGTTCATTTACGTCATTTTCGACGACAATGTGGAATTTTACTGGAGCCGCTCGCGGATACTGGAAAAACTTAATTCTCTGCCATCGGGATTATTGCCCGAAGACGTTCAGCCGACCCTGGGTCCCGATGCGACGGCGCTCGGACAGGTATTCTGGTACACACTGGAAGGGCGAAATCCCGAAACTGGTAAACCCGCGGGTGGCTGGAGTCCCGACGAGTTGCGTACTATTCAGGACTTTTATGTCAAATATTCGCTTTCGACGTCTGCCGGCGTGTCGGAAGTAGCGTCGGTCGGCGGGTTTGTCAAGGAATATCAGGTAGAAATTAATCCCGACGCGATGCGGGCGTACAATGTATCCGTGATGGAAGTGATGAACGCCGTGCAGAAAAGCAATCTCGACATCGGCGCGGAAACCGTCGAACTGAACAAAGCCGAATATCTGGTGCGGGGACTGGGTTACATCAAAAGCCTCTCCGATCTGGAAGAAGCCGTAATCACCGTGCGCGAAAACATTCCGGTACGTATCAAAGACGTAGCCACAGTTAATTTCGGCCCTGCCACGCGACGCGGCGGACTGGACAGGGAAGGCATAGAAGCTGTCGGAGGTGTAGTCGTAGCCCGCTACGGTTCCAATCCGATGGAGGTTATAAATAATGTAAAGGACAAAATCGAAGAAGTGTCGGCGGGACTGCCGCAGAAAACTTTGGCCGACGGTACGGCTTCGAAAGTGACGGTTGTACCGTTCTACGACCGTTCCGGGTTAATCCGAGAAACCATCGGCACGCTCGAAACGGCTCTCACGCACGAAATCCTGATTTGCATTATTGTGGTTATCGTGCTGATCTTCAATCTGCGGGCATCGGCGATTATATCATGCCTGCTCCCGATTGCCGTTCTGTGCGCTTTTATCGTCATGCGCTGTACGAACGTGGATGCAAATATCGTCGCTCTTTCCGGCATTGCAATTGCCATCGGCGTGATGGTCGATGTCGGCATAGTGATTGTGGAAAGTATTGTCCGTCAGATGAACGCCACTTCTGCCATCCTTAAAGGGAAAGCGCTTGTCGATTTGATTTACGCAAGTATCAGGGAAGTTTCCGGGGCACTGGTTACCGGTATGCTTACGACGGTTGTCAGTTTCCTGCCCGTTTTTGCCATGCAGGCACAGGAAGGCAAGCTGTTCAAACCCCTGGCCTACACCAAAACGTTTGCGCTCATATCGGCGTTCCTGCTCGGTATTGCCCTGCTCCCGACGGTTGCCTATTACGTATTTTCCTTCCGCTTCCGCCTGCCCAAACAGTTACGGGCTTTAAGAAACTTACGGATTTCAAAAAACGGTCGAACCTTCGTTACTGTCACTGTTCTGATAATAGCCGTTTTATACCTCACGTCCGAATGGTTGCCGGTAGGGACGGATGCAGGTTTTTCGCTGAATCTCGTGTTTGTCGTTTTCTCCATCGGCATTATCCTGGCCGTTTTATGGGCTTTGGTTGCTTTCTACGAGCACATTCTGCGGTGGTGTCTGGCCAACCGGTGGAAATTCATGCTGATACCTATCTTTACGCTGGCGTTCGGGATGTGGATCTGGCGGAGCATGGGTGAGGAATTTATGCCAAGCCTCGACGAAGGCTCTTTTCTGCTGATGCCCACAAGTATGCCGCATACCGGCATCGAACAGAATCTTCAACTGATTGAATTCGTGGACAAACGCATCAGCGCCATTCCCGAAGTCGAAGTAACCGTAGGCAAATGGGGACGTGTCAATTCCGCACTCGATCCCGCGCCTGTGCAGATGTTTGAGAACACGATTAATTACCGCCCCGAATATATTCTGGACAAAAACGGCCACCGGATGCGTTTCAAAACCAATTCGAAAGGCGAGTTTCTGCTAAAAAACGGAACAGCCTACAATCCCGCCGGTGGTTTCCGGCCGATTCCCGCCGACAGCCTGATTCCCGATCGCCGGGGCAATTATTTCCGTCAGTGGCGACCACAGATCAAACGTACGGACGACATCTGGCAGGAAATCGTCAACGTCTCGCATCTGCCCGGCCTTACGTCTTCGCCCAAACTGCAACCTATCGAAGCCCGGTTAGTGATGCTCTCGACGGGGATGCGCGCTCCGATGGGTCTGAAGGTGTCGGGTCCCGATCTGGAAAGCATCGAGCAAGCCGGCAAAGCTATAGAAGCCGCGCTGAAAGAAGCGCCCTCTGTCCTGCCGTCCACCGTTTTTTACGACCGTGCCGTCGGCGCGCCGTATATCGAAATCAAACTGAACAGACGGAATATGGCTCGCTACGGGATTACCGTCGCCGACCTGCAGGAAGTCATCGAAGCGGCCATTGGCGGAATGACGCTAACTGCCACGGTCGAAGGACGCGAACGGTTTCCTGTCCGCCTGCGCTATCCCCGCGAATTGCGTGACAGCCCCGAAGCCCTGTCAAACATCCTGATTCCGGCTGCGACAGGAATACAAATCCCGCTGGGCGAAGTTGCCGACATCGAATATACCAGAGGCGCGCAGATGATTCAGAGCGAAAACACCTTCCTGACGGGATATGTGATTTTCGACAAACAGTCCGGAAAGGCTGAAGTGGACGTCGTGCAGGAAGCCGGCCAACTGTTGAAAGAAAAAATCCGTTCGGGCGAACTGCAGCTTCCCGCCGGAGTATCCTATAAATTTGCGGGTAACTACGAACAGCAGCAACGCGCGGCAAAACGTCTGCTCATCGTCATTCCGCTTTGTCTGCTGGCCATCCTGCTGATACTCTATTTTCAATTCAAAACAGTAACAGCCTCGCTGATACATTTTTCAGGCGTCTTTGTAGCTTTTTCAGGCGGCTTTATCCTGCTATGGCTTTACGGACAGCCGTGGTTCATGAATTTCTCCGTCAGCGGAGAAAGCGTACGCGACCTGTTCCAGATGCATCCCATCAACCTGAGCATTGCCGTCTGGGTAGGGTTCATCGCGCTGTTCGGCATTGCCACCGACGACGGCGTACTGATGGGAACGTACATTCACGACATGTTTGCGGAACGCAATCCGCAGACGAAAGATGCCATCCGCGAAACCGTCGTTCATGCCGGTCTGAAGCGGGTTCGTCCCGCCGCGATGACCACCGCCACTACGCTCATTGCGCTTCTGCCCGTGCTGACTTCGACCGGCAAAGGCGCCGATATCATGGTGCCAATGGCCATTCCGACTTTCGGCGGCATGTTGATTCAGTGCATGACGATGTTTGTAGTGCCGGTATTGCAGTGTTGGTGGAGAGAAAGTATTATTAAAAAGAAAAAACAAAGCAGTTATGAAACGACATAAAACAATCATCCTGTTCCTTGCTATTCAGTGTTCGTCGTTTACGACCGTTGCTCAAACCGATACACTGAATCATTATCTGCAAATGGCTGCACAGAACAATCCGGGCGTCAAGGCCGACTTTCTGGCGTATCAGGCAGCATTGCAGAAACTGCCCCAGGCGGGAGCCTATCAGGACCCGCAACTGGAACTGGGCTTCTTTCTTCAGCCGATGGAAATTATCGACGGAAAGCAGGTTGCCGACATCAAACTGATGCAGATGTTTCCGTGGTTCGGCACGAAAAAAGCCGCCCGCACGGAAGCACAGCACATGGCCAAAATGGCGTTCGAACAGTTTCGCGAGACACGCGACAAACTCTTTCTCGACGTGTATACACAGTGGTTCACGCTTTGTCGCCTTCAACAGCAACTGGTAAATAATCGGAAAAATAAAACGTTGCTGATTCAACTGGAGGAACTGGCCTTGCAGCGTTTCGCCTCTCCCGCCGCATCCAAAGGCGGAGAAATGGCCGGCAGACAGGCCGAAACGGGCAGTGCTTCGCCCCGGCAGACGAATACGGGCAGCATGGGCAATATGAGTGGCATGGACAATTCGCAGATTTCGGCGGGCAACGGTCAGCCGGCAGCGATGAGCGGGATGAGCGCCAGCATGGCCGGCGGCAGCATGGGCAGCTCTTCGCCGGGCATGTCCGACGTTTTACGTATCCGTCTTGAAATAACCGGGACAGATAATAATATAGAAAGTCTGCTGTCGGAAATACATGCGGAAAAGGCAAAATTCAATGTTTTGCTGAATCGCCCTGCCGAGAGCGAAATTTATCTTCCCGATTCGTTGACGCAGATTCCCTTTCTGTTCGAAATATCATCGGTCAGGGAACTGATAACTTCCCGGAATCCAATGCTGGGCATGATAGCCGAAGAGGAATTTGCATATCAGGCAAAAGCCGAAATGGACAGGAAAATGAGCTACCCGATGTTCGGCATCGGTCTGCAATACATGCTGATCAACAAAAAAACGGCGGTCGCGGCTGAAATGGATGCAGGGATGGACACGGACATGAACAGCATGAACGGCAAGGATATGATCATGCCGATGCTGTCGGTCAGCATTCCCCTTTACAGGAACAAATACAGGGCGCAACAGCGTGAAAACACTTTCCTGCTGCAGGCAAGCAGGGAGAAATACCGCAATGCCCAAAACATGCTCGAAGCCGAACTTTACCGCGCCGGACATCTGCTGGACGATGCTGCGCGAAAGATCGCGCTCTACCGCAAACAGACGGAACTTGCGCAGACGACCTGCAATCTGGTTCTGAAGGAATTTGCATCGGGCAGGAGCGATCTGTCAAGCGTGATTCAGGTGCAGCGCCAACTCCTCGACTATGAGTTGAAAACGTCGGAAGCGATTGCAGACTACAATATCATGGTGGCGAATATCCGGAAATTAACATCGTCGAACGAAGAATAAATTTTAATCACAATGAAAACAAACAGAACACTCAAATACGTCGTCCTCTACGGACTGATTTTTACTGCCGGACTTTTCCTCGGAAAGTGGCTGTTCGGCGGCGCAAGCCATGACGTAAAAACTGCGGAACATATTCATTCCGAAAGCGAAGCACAGGTCTGGACATGTTCCATGCATCCTCAAATCCGGCAGGACAAACCGGGGAAATGCCCGCTCTGCGCAATGGATTTGATACCTGTCAGAACCTCGGGCACACCGGGCGCAGCGGCCGACCCCGACGCCATTCAACTGTCGGACGAAGCCGCCGCGCTCGCCAATATCCAAACGATTGCCGCCGGGCGCAGCAATCCGGTGAAGGAGATGCGTTTGTACGGTACGATAAAACCGGACGAGCGGTTGCTGCGCTCGCTGGTGTCGCACGTAAGCGGCCGTATCGAAACGCTTTCGATCAATTTTGCAGGCGAAACCGTACAGGAGGGTCAGGTCATCGCAACGATCTATTCGCCCGACCTGCTGAACGCACAGCAGGAGTTGCTGGAAGCAAAAAAAATAGCAGCCTCACAGCCCGCACTGCTGGATGCCGCCCGCGCGAAACTCCATTTCTGGAAACTTACGGACAGTCAGATTGCTGAAATCGAACTGACGGGCAAGGTTCGGCCCGTCGTCGACGTCCTGGCAAATGCAGGTGGCATCGTGACCGCCAAGCGCGTGGAGCAGGGCGACTACGTCAGCCAGGGGGGAGCGCTGTTCGAACTGGCCGACTTGTCGTCCGTATGGGCGGTGTTCGACGCCTACGAGCAGGATCTGCCTTATCTGAAAACCGGCGACAAAGTGAATTATACGCTGCAAACATTGCCGGGCAGAACCTTTTCGGGACGGATTTCTTTCATCGATCCGATACTCGACAAAACCACGCGAACGGCCAGGGTACGTGTGGAAACGGCCAACCCGAAACTGGAACTGAAACCCGAAATGTATGCCAGCGCCACGGTCAAAACATCGCTGAAGCGACAGGAAAACGAAATCGTCGTTCCGAAAACGGCCGTCTTATGGACGGGCAGGCGTTCCGTCGTCTACGTGAAACAGCCGGACACGGACGCGGCCGTCTTCAAAATGCGGGAAATAGAACTGGGCGCATCACTGGGCGAGGAATACGTGATACTGTCGGGGCTTGACGAAGGCGAAGAAATCGTCGTCCGCGGCGCGTTCGCCGTTGATGCCAGCGCACAACTGGAAGGGAAACCGAGCATGATGAGTCTGGAAAACACGCCGGACGGCGCGACGGGCGCATCTTTCACCGTACAGGGACTCTGCGAAATGTGCCGGGACAGGATAGAAAAGGCCGCCAAATCGGTGACCGGCGTGAGTTTTGCATCGTGGAATCAGGAAACGAATGTCCTGACCCTGAAATACAATCCCGAAAAGACTTCGCCCGGCGCGATTGGCCGCACCATTGCCGAAGCCGGCCATGACAACGGGACATTCCATGCGCCAGACAGCGTGTACGAAGCCCTGCCCGCATGTTGCAAATACAGAAAATGATTTGTATAAACAATATTTATCTTTAAAAGCATTATTAATTTTAAAACCCAATTTACAGTATGAAACGAGTAATTTATTTATTTGCCGCGGCAGCCATGATGATCGCCGCAGGCGCATGTTCAAATTCCGCATCGAAGAAGACTGCGGAAAGCAGTGTGTCCGGGAACGAAAACAGTGAATCGCACGCCCTGCTGGCCGTAAACGGCAGCTGCGGAATGTGTAAAACGCGAATCGAAAACACGGCAAAAGACATTGCCGGCGTAGCCGTTGCCGAATGGAATCAGGAAAAGCAGGAATTGCACCTGCACTTCGACACCGGCAAAACTTCGCTGAAAGCCATCAGCGAGGCGATTGCCAAAGCCGGTCACGACACGGAGTTAAACAAGGCTCCAGACGATGTTTACGAAGCCTTGCCGGGTTGCTGCAAGTACAGGAATTGACAGGAATCGACTTCGATTTTCTTCCGGTAGCTACCGGTTCCCCTCCGGTAGCTACGGATTTCTTTTCCGGGACGGTGGGTGTGACAATTTGATTTGAACTGCACCGGAGTGGAAATGTGTGTGTTTTTTGAAGAAAAGGGTATGCCGTTTCCGTCCGGACGAAATTCTGTCTGCAAAATTTTTATTTATCCGCGCGTAATCGGACAATTTCATATATCTTTGCCACGGTTTAATGTTTTTCAATCTAAAAAAACAGGGAACCGTCAAAAATAAATATGTAATGAACAGAGAATTTCAAATGTACGGATACGAACTGACTGCCCACGAAATCACGGGCGCCCGCCTTATTAAGCTGCACGACGAGCAGGGCGAGATACTGCTGATTGTACCGATGGAGATGTTTGCCGTATCCACCTTTTTCCGCTGTCTGATTAAACAGGAAAAAATGTCTATACCGGCACACAAAATGTTTCTTGACGTGATGAAAGCGCTTGGAGGCAAGATGCAAAAGGTAGTGATAGACGATTTACAGAACGGAAGATTCTTTGCCTCCATACATTTCACCGGCCGCGAAGGCGAAACGAACACCGTCAAGGCCGAAGCGAGCGACGCGCTTGCCATGGCATTCCGCGCTCCATGTTATGTGTATATCAAAGAATCCGTCATAGACGCCGCAAAAAACGACCGCTCCAATCGCGTATACTGGTACAACCCGAAAGATGAAGAATCGCTGAGAACGGTAAGAAGCTATTCGCACGACAAACTTGTCTCGCTTCCGTTCGACGACGTGGAGCAGCTAATCGAAATAGCCGCTGAAATCGAAGATTTTGAATTTGCGGCGCGCCTTAAAAAAGCTCGAGACGCCCAACTCGCCAGAATGGAAGAAATACGCGAAATACTGAACACCCATCCGATCGACCCCGTAAAGTTCGCGGAAAAGATTGAAGAAGAAATTAACAAAAAACTCCGGAATTTTTCGGATAACGAAACAAATACACAGTAACTTGAAGTAAACATGAAAATAATGAAAACAAACATTGGAATCGCATTGTGCTGCGTCGCAATGCTCACATCGTGCCGTCAGGCCGAACAGAAAAACCACTTGAAATTATGGTATGATACGCCCGCCGAAAAGTGGGCAGAAGCGTTGCCGATTGGAAACGGCCGTCTGGGTGCAATGGTATTCGGGACACCGGGTACGGAGCGGATACAGTTGAACGAAGAAACTGTCTGGGCAGGGCAGCCCAACAGCAACGCCAATCCCGACGCTCAGGCCGCCCTTCCGGAAATACGCAGGCTCATTTTTGCCGGTAAATACCGTGAAGCCGAAAACCTGGCCAACGCCAAAGTGGTGTCCAATACCAATCACGGTATGTCCTACCAGCCGGTGGGCGACCTCAATCTCTCGTTTCCGGGACACGAAACGGTGGAAAGCTACTACCGCGAATTAGACATCTCGTCTGCCGTTACGACCACCCGTTATACGGTTGATGGCGTGGAATACGTCCGCGAAACCTTCGCTTCGTTTCCCGATCAGGTAATCGCAGTCAGGCTGACAGCCTCGGAAAAGGGGAAGATTAACTTCTCGGCACGGCTGACCAGTCCGCAGAAAAGCGAAACGTCCGTACAGAACAATCTGCTTGTACTCAAAGGCATCTCCGGCGATCTGGAAGGACTGGAAGGAAAAGTGAAATTCACGACGCTGGTAAAGGTGGTTCCCGAAAACGGAGAATTACACGCTGCCGACAATGCACTGACCGTAACCGGAGCCAACGCTGCGACGCTGTATATCTCCATCGGCACCAATTTCGTAAATTACCACGACCTGAGCGCCGATGCCGACAAGCAGGCTGTAACCTACCTCCAAAACGCGCAGGGCAAGGCTTATGCCGCGCAACGGGCAGCGCATACGGCCGCCTACCGGCGTTATTTCGACCGGGTGCGGCTGGACTTGGGCCTTACCGACTCCGTCCGCAAGCCGACCGACGTCCGCATCCTTGAATTTGCCGGCGCTAACGACCCTCAATTAGTGGCGCTCTACTTCCAGTTCGGACGCTACCTGCTCATCTCTTCCTCGCAGCCCGGTAACCAGCCGGCCAACTTGCAGGGAATCTGGAACGACATGATGAACCCGCCCTGGGACAGCAAATACACGACCAACATCAATACCGAAATGAACTACTGGCCGGCCGAAGTTACCAACCTCTCCGAACTGCACCAGCCGTTTATTGAAATGGCGAAGGAAGTCGCCGTTTCGGGAGCGGAAACCGCACGCATCATGTACGGTACGCGCGGCTGGGTGCTGCACCACAATACCGACATCTGGCGCACGACCGCCCCTGTCGACTATGCAGGCTCCGGCATGTGGACATCGGGCGGAGCATGGTTTTGCCGCCACCTGTGGGAGCATTACCTCTACTCCGGCGATCGCAGCTATCTGACCGAAATCTATCCCGTCATCAAAGGCGCGGCGCTCTTTTTTCTCGACTTTCTGGTCGAAGAACCCGAACACGGATGGCTGGTCGTAGCGCCCTCCAGCTCGCCTGAAAACGATTTCAAAATAGGGAAGGGAGGCGTTACAAATACCGCAGGCGTCACGATGGACAACCAACTGCTCTTTGAACTCTTCACCAACCTTATTGCAGCCACCGAAGCGCTCGACATCGACAAAGCCTTTGCCGATACGCTTCGCCAAACCCGCGACCGGTTGCCGCCGATGCTAATCGGACAACACAGCCAGTTGCAGGAATGGATGCACGACTGGGACGATCCGAACGATAAGCATCGCCACGTCTCGCACCTCTACGGCGTGTACCCAAGCTACCTCATATCGCCCGAACGCACGCCCGCACTTTTCGACGCCGCACGCACGTCGCTCAACTACCGCGGCGACCCTTCCACCGGATGGTCGATGGGATGGAAAACCTGTCTTTGGGCGCGTTTCCGCGACGGCGACCGTGCATACAAGCTGATAACCGAACAGTTGAAACTCACCGACGCCAGAGGAACGGAATACAGAGGCGGCGGCACCTATCCGAACATGTTTGACGCTCACCCGCCTTTTCA
>JAISXP010000087.1 GCA_031270465.1 Tannerella sp.
GGTCGTGTTCCATTTTCCGGGCGAAGAACTGGCGCTCGCAGGCGACAGGCTGTTGCAGTCCGACGGCAGGGTAAGGGCGATCGTGCCGTCCGGGGGCGTCCTGACCGGCGGCAACAAATTTACCTGCGAAGTGGATATCCGCGGCGGCGATCGGCAACTGTATTTCGTCCGGCTGCTTCATCCCTCCGACTACTGCAAGATACAGGCGGTGGACGCTCTGCGCTACGAGATAGAAAAAGCGGAACTGAAAGCCTACTGGGACGGCGAATTGGCCAAAGGCGCCACCTTCGACGTGCCGGAAGAACGGGTCAACGATGCCCGGAAAAACCTGCTGATACAGAATCTGTACATGGGATACCTGTTCAGCATCGGCAATGCCTACCAGGATTACTTCCATATCGAAGGGCCTGATGCGGCCAAAGTACTGGGGATGTACGGATATATCGACCGGCAGAAAGCCATTCAGGAGATACTCCTTGCTCAACCGAAAAGAGAATACCGGAACTGGGAAACGGCAGCGCAGTTGAACCACGCCGTCCAGTATTACCGCATTTCCGGCGACAGCGCCTTTATCAGCCGTTACCGCGAAAGATTCGTCAATGACATGGCCGGTTATGAAACCCAGATGAATACGCCGGGCAATGACGGTGTGCTGAACAAAGAAAATTTTTCGGGCGACATTGCCACCCGTCTGGTTTACCTTCACCACCAGGCGCCGGCATGGCGCGGCATGCGCGATATGGCTTATACGCTCAAGTCTTTCGGTCATGCGGAAGGCGAAAAATACCTCGCGCTTGCCGCAACGTTTAAATCCCGCCTGACGGACGCCCTGAACAGCGAAAAAACCGTCTTGCCCGACGGCAGCATCTTTCTTCCCACAGAACTGTTTACCGGCAAAAAAGCGGAACCTTATCCCGTGATTACGGAAACCCGCTACGGCTCCTACTGGAACCTGTGTTTCCCCTATGTGGTCTGTTCCGGATTTCTGAACCCCGATTTACTGCCCGGCTATTACAAATACCTGAAAGACTACGGCGGACTGTTCCTCGGCATGGTGCGGTTCAACTATTACCCCGTTCCCGTGGGAGGCTACCGTCCCGACGGGCTGCCCGGCTACCGGACGCCGGGCGTGGACAACATCTACGGGCTTAACCTGGCGCGTATCCTGACGCTCATGGACGACCCCGACCGGCAGGTGCTTTCGTTTTACAGCAAACTGGCGCACGGCATGACGCGCAAAACGTTTATTTCGGGCGAAGGCGACACGATGGGGACTTATCCGGATGAATACTACAGGTCATCCTACCTGAGTCCCACCAGTTTTAACAACTCGTGGTTCCTGTTGACGCTCCGGCTGATGCTGATAGCCGAAACAGAGGACGGCAACGGCGTGCCGGACAAGCTGCGCTTAGCTTATTCCACGCCGCGTGCATGGCTGGAACAGGGCAAACGGATCAAGGTAGCCCATGCGCCGACGATGTTCGGGGAACTGGATTATACCATTGATTCCGACATCGACAATGGCAAAGTCTGCGCGACGGTACAGATGCCCGAACGCGCCGGCGCCTCCGGCATATCGCTGAGGCTGCGCGTACCCGGAAAGAAGGCCATCAAGAAAGTAACCGTCAACGGCAAATCCCACCGGGCGTTCGACCCGGCGGATGAAACCGTTGACCTGTCCGGCAAAACAGGCCGGCTTGACATTATTGTATATTATTATTAAAAACAAATATCACATGAAAAGAATCATTTTTTCAAAACAAATGATGGCGGCAGGAAGCTTGATAGCCGCCATAGGCTGCACCCCTTCGGTGCAACAGTCCGCAACGTCGTTGGGCAAACCCTTGACAGCAAAACATTATTATTCCGGTTTTGCCGATGCGCACGACACGTACAATGCCATCTCGTCGGCCAGTGACGGGAAAATCTATTACGTGCTCTCGTCGGCAAGGCACGACGTGGGCGGACAGTTTTACGTTTACGACCCGGCAACCGACCGGACGCAGTTCATTGCCGACCTCTCGGAGGCCGTAGGCGAGAAAAACGCCATCGCACAGGGCAAAAGCCATGTCGAGTTCTACGAACACAACGGGAAACTCTATTTCGCCACGCACGTAGGTTACTACGAAATGATTGAAGGCGCGGAATCGCTTCCGCAACACGCGCCGGAAGGCTATGCGCTTTATCCCGGCGGACATTTCACGGCCTACGACATGCAGAGCGGCAAAATAGAAAAACTGGCGCTGGCGCCCCACGGCGAAGGCATCATCACAATGACGATGGACAAAACGCATGGACATCTCTACGGCCTCACCTGGCCCAAAGGCTATTTCCTGGACTACGACCTGAACAGCGGCCAACTGAAAGAACTTGGATTAGTCAGCGAACAGGGCGAAGCAGGCGTTATCGGGAAGGACTACCGCGTGATTTGCCGTTCGATGTTCGTTGACCCGCGCGACGGCACGGTTTATTATTCCGTGGCGGAAGGCGATATTTTTTATTACCGTCCGGGCATGGACAAACCGCAGCAGCTGGACGGCGTAGATTTGCGGCTCGACTATTTCGGGACGTACGACCACACCGGCGCCGGCAGCATGTCGTACAACTGGCGGAAAATCTTCTGGTACGAACCGGAAAACGCGGCTTACGGCGTGCACGGCAATTCGGGTTACCTGTTCCGCTTCGACCCGAAAGCCAAAACGGTCGAAATCGTGGAGCGCATCGTTTCCGAGCCTTCGCGCAAAAGCGGCATGTACGACCAGTTCAGCTATGGATACCTGGGTTACATGCTGGGCAAAGACCATACCATTTACTACCTGACCGGCGGCCCCATCTACCGCGACGGCCAGCGCGTGAAAGGCGTCGATAAAATAGCGATGGGCGCTGCGCGGGGACTGGAAAACCTGCATCTGGTGACCTTCAATATTCCGAAACGGGAATATAAAGACCACGGCGCCATCTTCTATGCCGACGGCGAACGGCCAACCTACGTCAACTCCATCGCACAGGACAAAGCCGGCAATATCTATACGCTGGCTCGCTTCATGCACGAGGGGAAAGAGATAGAAGACTTGGTGAAAATAGTGATGAGTGAATAATGGTATTATTACAGAACAACGTAATTGAAAGAATAATTTTAAATAATCAACAAATAAATAAAAACAAAATGAATACAATGATTAATCGCCGCCGTTTTATCGGCGTTGCATCTGCTGTTTCTGCAGGCGCAGTAGTTTCAGGTTTTACACCTGTTTTTGGAAATTCGCAAGATACGGCAGATAAGCTTGCACTTCTCGGTGGAACTTCTGTTCGAGGGAATAAGAAATGGCAAAAATGGCCGCAATGGGATGCTGAAAAGTTCAATCCGAAAATGAACGAAGTGATGGGTAATCTGGTCTGGTCGCGCAGCCGTAATGTTAGCGAATTTGAAAAAAAATGGGCAGAAATGCACGGTTCGAAGCATTGCCTATCGACGGTGAACGGTACCAACGCTTTGAGCGCCGCGTGGATGCAGTCTGACCTTCGTCCCGGCGACGAAGTCATCTGTTCTCCTTACACGTTCAGCGCCTCCATTTTTGGAATCCTTTACAAAGGCGCCATGCCGGTTTTTGCGGATATAGATCCGACCACTTTTCAAATAGATCCCGAACAAATCAAGAAGAAAATCACTCCACGAACCAAGGGCATCCTGCCGGTTCATATTTGTGGTTATCCGTCTGACATGCCGGCTATTATGAAAATCGCCAAGGAACACAATCTTTTCGTCGTGGAAGACGCTTGCCAAGCTCACCTGGCGGAAATCGGCGGCAAAAGAGTCGGAACTTTCGGCAATGCCGGTTGCTTTAGCTTTCAGGCATCGAAAAACCTTCCCATCGGCGAAGGTGGCGGAATCCTGACTGACAACACCGAATATTACGACCGCCTTTATTCGTACCACAATTTCGGTTACGCATCAGGTTCCGTGTCCGGACAGATCAGTTCCATCTCAGCCCTCATTCTGGCGAACAAAATTCGAATGGCCGAGTACCAGGCGGTGATCGGATTGTGCCAGATGGAAAAACTGGAAGAGCAACACAAAAGAAGGAATGAAAACGGGGCATACCTGAATGAAAAACTCGCCGCGTATCCCGGCATCACACCGGTCAAATTGCACAAGGGGGCAACTGCGGCATCCTATTACATTTATGCTATGGTTTATCATCAGGACAAACTCGACGGACTTCCCCGTGAACGGTTCGTTGAGGCGCTCAATGCCGAAGGCGTTCCCGTGGGTACCGGTTATCCGAATGATCCGCTTTACGCTCAACCGATGCTTCAAGAGGTGTTCAAATCCGACATTTATAAAAAGTGTTACTCCTCGAACGAATTGAATTTTGAAGAATACAAACGGAAAAATCATTGTCCTTCGTTGATTAAAACATATAATTCAGCCCTTTGGATTTGGCATGGCGGACTCATGCTCGGAACAAAATCCGACATGGATGACATTATCAACGCCGTGGATAAAATCCATAATAACGTTGCGAAGCTCAAATAAATATGGATGCTGTAAATCTATCTGTTCACATATCAGCAGTGGATTTCATCCTATAGCTGACGGCGTTCGTCTCGATTCCACCTTCGGGCGCGAGTTCGGACGCCGCTACGCCGAAAAGATGAAAATCCTGCAAAGGGAACCGACAAAGTAATAATTTTTATTCGAATCAGTATCAAATAAATCAAAACAAAATGAATACAACGATTAATCGTCGCCGTTTTATCGGCGCTTTCTTGGCGGCCTCTGCGGTGGCGGCCGTATCTACACCTGCTTACGGCGAAACGGCGGAAAACAAACATTTGCCGGATGTTTCCGATGTTCGGCAGGAGAAAGAAACCTTGCGCATCGCCGTCTTCGATGTGGACGCCACCCCGCCGCTGGGTAGCCTGCTGGCGTATGACCCGGTGATCCGGACATACGACCTGGGTCTGCGTGCCAAAGGCATTGTA
>JAISXP010000117.1 GCA_031270465.1 Tannerella sp.
TAAAAATTTAATCTATTTAATACTATCGTTACCAAAAGTATTTTGATTACTTTTGTGCCGCAAAGGTACGATGAATAATTTTATCCTGCAAGAGGTAACTGATTAGTAATGAAGTTACAAAAAGGTTAGTAATGTTGATTTTTAATACGATAAAGAGCGAAAAAAATGGAAAAATTTTTACATGAAGGGATTTGTCCCATACGCGATATCCTCAGCCGGCTTGGCGACAAGTGGTCATTGCTGGTTTTGGTCACGTTGAGCGCAAACGGGACGATGCGTTTCAGCGACATTCAAAAGTCTATCGGCGATATTTCGCAACGGATGTTGACGGTTACTTTGCGTTCGCTGGAAGCCGACGGTTTAGCAGTCAGGAAAATATATCCCGAAGTGCCGCCGCGGGTTGAATATTCCCTGACTCAAAAGGGACATTCACTCCTGCCGCATCTCGACAGCCTTGTAACCTGGGCGGTAGAAAACATGCAGGAAATTGTAGCTTCACGGCAATCGTTCGATGACAAGTCACAGTAAAAAGAGAATATTAAGGCACGCAAAATAAACAACATGTATCGGTATCTGCGCTTTAGCTGCAAGAAGAACCCGCAAGACGCTCCTTTCTTTGGCGCTAACCGGAAAAACATTCATTTTGTAACCGGACAGGATTCGACAGATTGACGGAAAGCCGGAGCGTTTTAAAGCCGCCCATAAAAGCGGAAAAAAGTTTTCCCGGAGGGGCTATGCAGAATGGAAAAAATCGTACCTTTGGAATCAAAAACAATAAACCTATGAATAAAATCAACATCTTATGGACAACGAGTGATAAAATTACGGCAGTGAACATGCTTGCCGTTTATGTGTTGAATGCTAAAAGGCGAGAATGGTGGCAGGAAATCAATGTGATTATTTGGGGGGCTTCGGCAAAACTTGTTGCCGAAGATACGCAGGTTCAAACGGAAGTGTTGGAAATGATACATTCGGGCATCAGTGTAGAAGCCTGCAAAGATTGCAGTGATGCTTGTGGCGTAACGGACAACCTCGTACGTTTAGGCATAAATGTAAGGTTCATGGGACAGCCTCTGACGGATTACATCAAAGCAGGCGAGCCGGTACTTACGATATAGACGGGGAACGGTCACACAGTTACAGAAGCCATATCTGCATGAGAACCGACAAGAAAAGGAACACAAGAAAAATATAATACAGCAGAAATGCTGCGACGCCCTGCTTGCTGGAAAAGTAACAGGCAAAAATGAGCGATGCCGGCATGTACATAACGTAGAGTAAATCGGGAAAATACAGTTTGTTATAGATAAAAAGAAGAACGAAGGCATACGCTGCGAAGACGAAAAGGAATGAAAGCATCCGGCGTGTGTGCAGCGAACTCGCAAATTCCTGAAAACGGATGTACAGGGAAACGGCAAGCAGCAGCAGAAAAATGCCTGTTGCAGTTATCCACTGGAAATTACGCATCAGATTTTGCGGGAAAGACATGTCGATGGCCATCAGTTGACGGACGGGGATGGAGAGCGCCGTAAAGTCGCGCTGCCAAATACACCAGCCCAGAACAAACCCGTAGACAGTCAAAGCACCGAATATGGTAGCCAGCAGATTTCGCACGCCAAGCATTTTCAATTTATACATGCCGAACCAGTATATCGGTATAAACCAAAGCAGATGCACCCATATCAGGCTGCCGATTCCGATCAGGGCAGTCGCATTGAAAGCCCTTGCCGCTTCCATATATTCGTTCGACCTGAACAGTTCAAACAGCGCCGGAATAAAGAAAAGCATGGCAATTGATGCGGGACATATCGGCAGAAATCCCAGATTCGTACTGCCCAGCAGGAAAAACAGGAGGAAGGGAAGTTTCGTTTTGTAGCGAATCAGTGTCATGTAGTAGTTCATACGCTGCTGCATCAGCGCGATAACAGCCAGAATTACGATGCCGAAAAGGCTCGCGGCGGTACTGTTTTTCACCAAACCCGAAATAAAACGCCACGGCAGCGTCGTATCATCATCTGCCGCAATCGGATAATCATCGGAATATTGATACGCAAACAACAGACTGACACCGCAAATCGCAAGCGTCATCGTCACGGTATGCCATTGCGACAAGTTTGGCTTCGGCTCTCTGCCGTATGTTCTCCGGATGGCATATTCCATGGCTACGTCTCAAATATCAAATCCAATATCGCGACGATAATATTTCTTGTCGAAGCGGATAATCTCTGCACTGCGGTAAGACTTCATCAAAGCTTCTTCTTTCGTTGCTCCATACGAAGATACTGCCAGCACACGGCCGCCAGAAGTGAACACCGCACCGTCAATATTCGTCGTCCCGGCATGAAAGACAATGCTTTCAGTCACACTGTCAAGCCCGGCAACCACTTTCCCCTTATCGTAGTCTCCGGGATAACCGCCGCTGACCAGCACGACCGTGGCTGCATGACGCGCATCTTCGACGAGCGCGCGTTGCGACAGGGTTCCGGTAGCCACGCCCTCAAGCAAATCCACCAAATCGCTCTGCAACCGGAGCATTACCGCTTCCGTTTCGGGGTCGCCCATGCGACAGTTGTACTCAATCACGTACGGTTCGCCCTGCACATTAATCAATCCGAAGAAAATGAAACCCTTGTAACTTATGTTTTCATTCTTCAGTCCTTCAATGGTAGGACGAATGATGCGTTCTTCGACTTTACGCATGAATGTTTCATCGGCAAACGACACGGGCGACACGGAACCCATTCCGCCCGTATTCAGACCGGTATTGCCCTCTCCGACACGTTTGTAGTCCTTCGCCACGGGCAGGATTTTGTAGTTCGTACCGTCGGTAAGTACGAAGACCGAACACTCCACGCCGTCAAGAAATTCCTCGATCACAACCTTCCTGCTCGCCTCGCCGAACATACCTTTCAGCATCGCCCTCAGTTCGTTTTTCGCATCCTTCAGCGTGTCGACAATCAGTACGCCCTTGCCCGCAGCCAAGCCGTCGGCTTTCAGCACGTAGGGTGGCGACAGGAGGCTGAGAAACATTGCCCCTTCGGTAAAGTCGGTTTCCGAAACACACAGATAACGTGCCGTCGGGATGTGATGGCGCACCATGAATGCCTTGGCAAAGTCCTTGCTGCCCTCCAGACGCGCACCCTCGCGGCTCGGCCCTATCACAGGGATGGAGGTCAACCGGACATTGTTCCTGAAATAATCGTATATACCATTCACCAGCGGATCTTCGGGGCCGACAACTACCATATCGATACGATTTTCGACTGCGAAATCCCCTATTTGCCGAAAATCGTTTACCTTGATGGGGACATTGACGCCTGCTAAAGCTGTCCCCGCATTTCCGGGTGCAATATATAATGTATCCGTCCGCTTACTCTGTGCAATTTTCCATGCCAGTGCATGTTCACGTCCGCCCGAACCTAACAGTAAAATATTCATATCGTTCTATAATAATTACGCTTCGTTTTTGCAGGACAAATATACGCGATAAAAATGAATACGACAAATTTTTGTTTTGAGCGGCGCATTTGACTGCGTCGATTTTCAATTCGGATTGTCGCACCCGTGTATACCACGCAACCGCACAACCGACAGTCGGAAGCAGAAAAAAATGCATGAAATATTTTGTCGGTTTTGCGGAAAGTCATATCTTTGCACTCGCAATTGAATAGGATATTAATTTATTTTATTGCAAATAAGACATTTAATAAAAAGGCCTGTTCGTCTATCGGTTAGGACGCAAGATTTTCATTCTTGAAAGAGGGGTTCGATTCCCCTACGGGCTACAGAAAATTGATAAAGAAAAAGGCTAAAATAATTTTTATAAAGAATGGCTAATCACAAATCATCCATTAAAAGGATACGTCAGATAAAGACGAGATGCCTGCGCAACAGGTATGGGGCAAAGACGATGCGAAATGCGGTGAAGACACTGCGCGGTACCTCGGACAAGGTAGAGGCCGAATCGCTCTATCCCAAAGTATGTTCGATGCTTGACCGGCTTGCAAAGAAAAATGTTATTCACAAGAATAAGGCCGGCAATTTGAAGTCGAAACTTGCCAAACATGTGCATGCGCTGGCATAGCCGGGTATATTGCGCGGCAGGATTTTGTGCATGAGATTTGAATTTTAAAGATTCAGGCGTCTTTGTAATGAAGCCGCTGTGTGTCAATGCATAAATTCACCTTGGGCAAAATATGGAATCGTTGCGGAGATGATTTTTTTGTAAAATGATATTTTGTGAGAGCTGGTCTGCACAGGGCTGGCTTTTGTTTCCGATGGCCTGTTCGTCTATCGGTTAGGACGTGAGATTCTCATTCTCAAAAGAGGGGTTCGATTCCCCTACGGGCTACTTCGGGAAAATTCATTCCACGCAGAGTTTTCTCCGGTGTTAACAACTTTTCTCGCGTGTATTTTCCCTCAACTAAAAAATAATCACTATATTTGTTAGCTGTTTTTGCGAAAAACGCAAAACGGCTTGTAATTTGAAATTTAAACAAATAGATTCATGACTGACGAAGATTTGAATGTAGCAGGCGAAGAATATTCATCGAAGAATATTCAGGTACTGGAAGGCTTGGAAGCAGTGCGTAAGCGTCCTGCCATGTATATTGGCGACACGAACGAAAAAGGATTGCACCACCTGGTATACGAAGTAGTAGACAACTCCATCGACGAAGCGCTGGCAGGTTACTGTTCTTACATAGAGGTAACTATCAACGAAGACAATTCCATCCGCGTGGACGATGACGGTCGCGGCATCCCGGTCGACTATCACGAAAAAGAAGGAAAATCAGCTTTGGAAGTAGTACTGACGGTTTTACATGCCGGCGGCAAATTCGACAAGGGAACATACAAAGTGTCGGGCGGTTTGCACGGCGTCGGCGTATCGTGCGTGAACGCCCTTTCTTCCTATCTGAAAGCGGAAGTATACCGTAACGGCAAGATTTACATGCAGGAATTTTCGACAGGCAAATCGCTGAGCGATGTCAGGGAAATCGGTGTCTGCGACCGTACGGGAACCACGATCACCTTCAAGCCTGACCATACGATTTTCACCGTGACCGAGTACAAATATGACATACTGGCGACACGGTTGCGCGAACTCGCCTTCCTGAACGCCGGTATCAGATTGAAACTGACCGACAAACGCATATCGAAGGAAGACGGCTCTTACAAGTCGGAGGTCTTCTATTCCGAAGACGGGCTGAAAGAATTTGTCCGCTACGTCGACCGTTCCAAAGAATCGCTTATCAACGACATCATCCACATCACAACGGAAAAGCAGGGCGTCCCCGTCGAGGTAGCCATGACCTACAACATGTCGTACAACGAAAGCGTCTTCTCGTACGTAAATGATATTCACACAATCGAGGGCGGAACGCACCTGGCGGGATTCCGCCGCGGTCTGACCCGCACGCTGAAAAAATACGCCGAAGATTCCAAACTGCTCGAAAAAGCGAAAGTGGAGATTCAGGGCGATGATTTCCGCGAGGGACTGACGGCTGTGATATCCATTAAGGTGGCAGAACCCCAGTTCGAAGGCCAGACGAAAACGAAACTCGGAAACAATGAGGTGATGGGCGCCGTGGAGATGGCTGTCGGCGAGGTGCTGGGATATTATCTCGAAGAACATCCCAAAGAAGCGAAAACGATTGTCGACAAGGTGATTCTTGCAGCCACGGCGCGGCAGGCCGCACGCAAGGCACGCGAACTGGTACAGCGCAAATCACCGCTGACAGGCGGAGGGCTGCCCGGAAAACTGGCCGACTGCTCGTCGAAAGACGCCGTCGAATGCGAACTGTTCCTTGTCGAGGGAGACTCGGCCGGCGGTACGGCAAAACAAGGCCGCGACCGTATGTTTCAAGCCATTTTGCCACTGCGCGGTAAAATCCTGAACGTCGAAAAGGCGATGGATCACAAAATCTTCGAAAGCGAAGAGATACAGAATATCTTCCGTGCGCTGGGCGTCACCATCGGCACGGACGAAGACCCCAAGGCGCTCAACATGAGCAAAATTCGCTATCACAAAATCATCATCATGACCGATGCCGACGTCGACGGAAGCCACATTGCCACGCTGATACTGACCTTCTTTTTCCGCCGTATGCGTGGCCTGATTGAGAACGGTTACGTCTATCTGGCCACTCCGCCTCTTTATCTTTGCAAGAGAGGCAAGGTAGAAGAATATTGCTGGACAGACCTGCAACGTCAGGCATTTATCGACAAATACGGAAGCGGAAACGAAAGCCAGATCCATACGCAGCGATACAAAGGTCTGGGCGAGATGAATGACCATCAGCTGTGGGACACGACGATGAATCCGTTGAACCGCACGCTGAAACAAATCACGATTGAGAACGCAATGGAAGCCGATGCGGTATTTGCCATGTTGATGGGCGAAGACGTAGGCCCGCGTCGCGAGTTTATTGAGGACAATGCTACCTATGCGAATATAGATGCCTGATAAATGAAAAATGCAGTCCTTTCTGCCGATTTGGAACGGATATACAGGGAGGTGGACGATTTCATCTCCGCACGGCCGGTCGGTCAACCGCCGGTGACAGGTATTTCTGCGAACTGGAAGGAAGGGCTGTCGTGCATAGCAGATCCGTATTGCCGGTCTGTGACGCTGGCGGGCGGTGTGCCCGTACTTATTCCCGTCACCACGGACATAAAAGCCCTGGATGCGGCTGTCAGACTGCTGGACGGACTGATTTTCTCGGGCGGAGGCGATATCGATCCCGCTTTCCTCGCCGAAGAACCGATACCCGGACTGGACGGCGTGGATGCCTGCCGGGATACGTATGACTTCATGCTTCTGCGGCTGGCGTTTCTGTATCAGTTGCCGGTAATGGGTATCTGCCGCGGACATCAGGCGCTGAATGTTGCTTTCGGAGGGACGCTGTATCAGGATATTCATTCGCAGTTCTCGCCCGAAGCCCTGAAACACAGTCAGGACGAACCGCGCGACTGTGCCTCGCATACCGTGACGCTTACGAACCGGCCGTCAAAACTGAGCCGTATCATGAACGATACAGACGTGCTTCACGTCAATTCGCTGCATCATCAGGCAGTGAAAGACGTCGCGCCCGGGTTTGTGGAGACAGCTGTGGCGCCCGACGGAGTGAACGAAGCAATGGAACATCCCGAATACCGCATCTTTTCCGTACAGTGGCATCCCGAACAAATGGCGGCGAAAGGTAATGACGGGATGCTCGACCTGTTTCGTTTCCATACCTTTCAGGCAAAACAGTTTGCCGAAGCTAAAAGACTGCACGGCAAAATATTGACAATCGATTCACACGTAGATACACCCGACGTTTTCCCTGCTGCATTTGATTTGGGGAAGCAGGAAGGGAGTAAGGTCAATCTTCCGCTGATGGAGGCGGGACATCTGGACGCCGTATTCATGGTTGTGTACGTGCGGCAGGGAAAACGCGATGCGGCATCGTTGCGGGCGGCAACCCGGTATGCGGAAGAACGGCTTTCGCGCATCGTCGAGCAGGAACGGCTGAATCCCTTGAGGGCAGGCATAGCGCGCACGACGGACGATTTGAGACGCCTGAAACGGGAAGGACGGAAAGCCATCTTCGTGGGCGTCGAAAACGGATATACAATAGGAAAGGACCTTGAAAACCTGAAGAGATTCAAAGAAACAGGCGTCTCGTACATTACCCTGTGCCACAACGGCGACAACGACATTTGCGATTCGGCAAAGGGTCAGGCGGAATGGGGAGGCCTCAGTCCGTTCGGCCGGGACGCGGTGGCGGAGATGAATCGTCTGGGAATCATGATCGACGTATCACATGCGGCCGAGAGCACGTTCTACGACGTGTTGCAGCACAGCCGTTTTCCCGTTATCGCATCACATTCGTCGGCGCGTGCACTGGTCGACCATCCCCGCAATCTGACCGACGCCCAGATAAAAGCGCTGGCTGCTCACGGCGGAGTGATCCAGATTTGCCTGTACGGAGCGTTCCTGAACAAAGACGCAGGGAAAGCCTCCCTGAGCGACGCAATCCGACATATCTGCCATGTAGTTGATCTGGTTGGAATCGATTATGTCGGCATCGGTTCCGATTTCGACGGCGACGGCGGAGTTGCCGGCTGCAGCGCGGCGAATGAACTGATTCAAATCACCGTACGGCTGATGGATGCAGGTTTCGATGGCGAGCAGATTGCAAAAATATGGGGAGGAAATCTGATGCGGGTCATGGATGCGGTACAGAGCGTCAACGGATTGTAACAATCGAATATGAAAGATATGGATAAACTGATTTATGTATGGGCGGGCTGCATCCTGCTGTCGTGCTGCGGACAGAGACCGGCGGCGGACAAGCCTGCACCGGTGACCGCGGCGATAAAAACGTCGGCCGCGCCCGAATTTAATCACGACAGCGCATACACGTATGTGGCGCGGCAAGTGGCGTTTGGCCCCCGCGTACCCAACACTCCGGCGCACAAGGCGTGCGCAGCATGGCTGGCAGGCGAACTGGAACGGTTCGGTGCAAAGATTTATGTGCAGGAAACTGTTTTGACGGCATATAACAACGATCGCCTGGAAGCGAAAAACATTATCGGCTCGTTCCATCCCGACAGAAGCAAACGGGTCATGCTTTTCGCTCACTGGGATTCGCGGCCATATTCCGACCGCGACGTGGAGAGCAATCACTACAAGCCGATCGATGGCGCCGACGACGGCGCAAGCGGAGTGGGCGTACTGCTCGAAATCGCCCGCCAGACGGGACTGAACGACGCGGGCATCGGTATAGACATCATCTTCTTCGATGCGGAAGACTACGGCTCGCCCGAGTTCATGAGCGGAACCAAGCCCGACACGTGGTGCCTCGGCTCGCAATTCTGGGCTAAAAACCCGCATACCCCCAACTACAGGGCGGAGTACGGCATATTGCTCGATATGGTCGGCGCGCGCAACGCCACTTTCTACAAGGAAGCCGCTTCCGTCTACCGCGCCGCACCGGTGGTGGAAAAAGTGTGGACGACGGCGAAAAATCTGGGCTACGGCAAATTCTTCGTCAATGCCAACGGAGGAGCCATCACCGACGACCATCTGCCCGTGATGGCAGGGCGGGGCTTTCCGTGCATCGACATCATCCACTTAAACCCACATTCGCCCCACGGCTTCGGCAACCACTGGCACACGCAGCAGGATATGATGGACAACATCGACCGCGAAACGCTCCAGGCAGTCGGACAAACCGTGCTGGAAGTGATCTATTCGAAAAAATGAAACGCAATGAACAAAACGATTGACGAAATACAGGACGAAATCATCGAAGAGTTTTCCGTATTCGAAGACTGGATGGACAAATACGCCCTGCTGATAGAACTGGGAAATGCACTGCCCCCGCTGGACGAGAAGGACAAAACGGAAAACAACCTGATAGAAGGCTGCCAGAGCCGGGTGTGGCTGAGCGCCGAATATACGGACGGTAGAGTGTTTTTCCGAGGCGAAAGCGACGCCGTCATCGTCAAAGGCATCGTTGCGCTGCTGATAAAAGTCCTCTCGGGACACTCCCCGCAGCAGATTCTCGACTGCAACCTGCGTTTCATCGAGCGCATCGGTCTGAAAGAACACCTCTCTCCTACACGTTCCAACGGCCTGGTCGCCATGCTCCGACAGATGCGGATGTATGCGCTGGCCTTTCAGACGAAAGAGAGCTAAAAAT
>JAISXP010000142.1 GCA_031270465.1 Tannerella sp.
CCGGCAATCGTACGAATTATTAAAAACACACTTGAGTTTACGAACATTCCACATCGCCCGGATTTTGCCAAAGATGCGGATTATGAAGATTTCACCAGTGTCCTGGAAACATCGCTCACACGATTCTGTATGCTGTTAGACAAGCCGCTGGTGATTTTATTTGATGAAGCGGACTGCCTCAGTGAAGGGACGTTAATCTCATTTTTGCGCCAGTTGCGAAACGGCTATAACAACCGCAGTATTACGCCTTTTGTCCATTCCATTGCACTGGTCGGGATGCGCAATATACGTGACTATAAGGCAAAGATTCGTCCCGACAGTCAGTCGCTGGGCAGTGCAAGCCCGTTTAATATCATTACGGAAACATATACGCTGAAAAATTTCACAATAGAAGAGATTACACAGCTATACAGTCAACATACCGGCGAAACCGGACAAATATTTGAGGACGATGCCATAGAACTGGTATATGAACAGACGCAGGGACAGCCGTGGCTGGTCAATGCCATTGCACGCGAAGTAATTGTGAAAATACTGCAATCCGATTATACCAAACCCGTCACGGCGGAGTTAGTGAGCGAAGCCATCCAAACCATCATCCTGCGGCGGGATACGCACATCGACAGTTTGCTGGAACGGCTGAAGGAAGAGCGCGTACGAAAAGTGATAGAACCTGTCATAACAGGCGACACCGTTATCGGCCGTCTTTCCGATGATTTTCTTTATGTCAGGGATTTGGGACTGATTTCCGAAGCAAAAGGACGTCTGGGGCCTGCCAATCCCATCTATGGCGAAGTCATTGCCCGTACGTTGAGTTACGATACGCAAAAGGATTTACTTGACAATTACGATTCCTATCAGGTTCCCCGCTACCTGACGAAAGACGGCCGCATGGACATGGATTTCCTGATGCGCGACTTCCAGCAGTTCTGGCGCGAAAACAGCGGGATATGGGTAGAACGTTACGAATATAAGGAAGCGGCGCCTCATTTGATAATGATGGCGTTCCTGCAGCGTGTAGTCAACGGCGGCGGCCAGATATTCCGGGAAATGGCGGCAGGCACGGGACGTCTTGACCTTTGCTTAGTTTACGAAGACCAAAAGTATCCGATAGAACTCAAACTCCGTTACGGGGAAAAATACCTGGAAAAAGGACTTGAACAGACAGCCCGCTACATGGACACTTACGGATGCAGCGAAGGGTGGCTGGCGATATTCGACCGCCGCACAACCGTCAAATGGGAGGACAAACTCTATTTCAGAAAGGAAACGGTGGACGGCAAAACCGTTACGGTTGTCGGACTTTGAGAAAATGAAAACAGTAATAAAGAATGAACGGATCATTATTTTTAATCTTAAAAATCATGAACAGGAATTTATTTTGCGCAGTTACCATTCTCCTGCTTGCCGGGAGTTGCACTGCAAATCGACCGGACGGTGAGAGTCAGTATCAGCCGTTTGCGCCCGACGGTGTGCCGTTTGCTGTCGCCGACTCGGCGTGGGATGTGGACGGATTAGGTAATCACAGGGCGGTCGTTTCCGTAAGCAAAGCGGAACGGGAAGCCGTGAAAGTCGTTTTGCCCTGGCGGCGACCTGACCTGCGACCGGAAACCAAACGGATTGTCGTGACCGATGCCGCTTCCGGCCTGGAAGTGAAAGATGTGGCCATCCTTGACCTTTCGCCGGAAAAGGGCGAGATTGCTTTTCGGCCGCAGACTGTACCGGGGACTTATTACGTATATTATTTGCCGTACCGCTTCCGCAAGGGATGGGGCGACGCCCGCTACGGCAAACCGTGGAACGATTACCTGCCGCCGGAATACGCCGCCGACCCGGCCTGGGAGCAAACGGTGAAAGACAGCCGTTCCCTTTTGCCGGAAGCCGTGCCGGAACGGTTTGAGACACGTTCCCGGTTCGACTTCTTCACGTCGATGGGACTGATTGCCTCGGAGAAGGAAGTGCAGGCGCTGAAAGCAAACGCGCCGGGTGACTTCCGGGTGTTTCCCGAAGACCGCGCCTATCCCGTCCGTCTGACCGCCATCCCGGCGCGCTGGGCTTCCAAGGGCGCTTCCGGCACGTTCGAGGGATATGCCCTGCCCAACGAATACTATACGTGGCAAATCGGCGTGTGGGCGGCGAAAAGGGAACTGAAGCGGGTACATCTGACATTCGACGATCTCGTACATTCTTCGGGAAAACATGTGATTCGCGCTGACGGCCTTACCTGTTTCAATCAGGAAGGCGTCAACTGGGACGGGCAGCCGCTTGCGCTGGAGGTGAATGTGCCGGAAGGAAAAGTGCAGGCGCTATGGTGCGGCGTGCAAATCCCGGAAGATGCCGCTGTCGGGAAGTATGCGGGAAAAGTGACTGTCTCGGCCGAAAATGCCGCACCGCAGACGGTGAACGTGACCGTCCATGTGGAAAAGGGCTTTCTTGCCGACAGGGGTGACGGCGAACTGTGGCGCCATTCCCGTCTCCGGTGGCTCAACTCGACCATCGGCATGGACAGTCTTCCCGTAGCGCCCTACGGGAAAATCCGATTAGACGGAAACCTGATTGATGCCACGGGAAAAACCGTCCGGATAGACGCCAACGGTCTGCCGCAGTCCATTGAAGTCAACGGTTGCCGGACGCTTGAGAAACCGGTGGAACTGGCGGTCGTCACCGAAAACGGAAACACCGTCTCTTTCCGGGCAGACAATGCGCGGCCGGAACAGACGGCCGACGGCCTGGTTCAATGGACGGCCTCGTCCGTGCAGGAAGGTTTGACATTCGACTGCAACGCTTTCATGGAATACGACGGTTATCTCCGTTACCGTATCAGGCTGTCCGCCGGAAAGGAAACGAAGGTACGGGACATCCGGCTGGTTACCGCCTATGCGCCGGACGCTTCGGAATATTTCATGGGAACCGGTCATCCGGGCGGAACGCGGCCGACGGATTACATGTGGGACTGGAAAGGGCCGTGGGATAGCTACTGGACGGGGAGTCACCGGGCAGGGCTGCACGTGGAATTTAGAGGCGGCGCCTATCACGGGCCGCTGATTAACGACTACAAGCCGGAACCGCCCGCCGCATGGGCCAACGGGGGACAGGGACGGATTCGCGTAAGCGGCGCCGCCGGCAGTCCCGCCACCGTCGTTGCCTCGACAGGAAGCCATACGCTTTCGGAACGCCCGCTGGAACTGGAATTTGCCCTGCTGATTACGCCCGTCAAACCGCTGAATACGGCCAAACATTTTTCCGAAAGATATTTCCATGCCAGCCCCGAAGGTTTTGACCGGGCAGCAGAAGAAGGGGCGAACATTGCAAACATACACCACTCCATGAGCCTGAATCCGGTCATCAATTACCCGTTCATTGTCCGGGATTCCCTGACGGAGTATATCCGGAACCAGCATGTTGCCGGCCGGAAAGTGAAACTGTACTACACCATCCGAGAACTGACCACCTGGGCCGTGGAAGTTCACGCGCTGAAAAGCCTGAATCACGAAATTTTCGTTTCGGGCGTCGGCTACGGACTGCCCTGGTACTGCGAGCATCTGATCGACGACTACAAGCCGGCATGGTACACGGAACTGCCCGGTCAGAACACCGATGCCGCCCTTGTGCTGAACGGTTTTTCCCGCTGGATTAACTATTACCTGGAAGGGCTGCGCTGGATGTTCGAAAACTACCAAATCGACGGCATCTACATGGACGACGTTTCGTTCGACCGCGACGTCATGAAGCGCATCCGCAAAATCATAGCGCAATACCGTCCGGATGCGCTTATCGACCTGCATTCCAACACGGGCTATTCCATCGGCCCGGCCAACCAGTATGCGGGATTCTTTCCCTACGTGGACAGGCTCTGGTTTGGCGAGAGTTTCCGCTACAACCAAATGAAACCCGACGAATGGCTGGTCACCTTTTCCGGAATCCCCTTCGGCGTGATGAGCGAAATGCTCCAGGACGGCGGCAACCGTTACCTCGGCATGGTTTACGGCGCCACGGCACGACATTCCTACAGCCCCTATTCTCCCGCTCCGGTATGGAACCTGTGGAAATCGTTCGGCATCGAAGACGCGCAGATGCTGGGCTACTGGGATCCGGGCTGTCCGGTAAAGACCGGTCATCCGGAAGTGAAGGCTACCGCGTATGTCCGGCCGGGAAAGACACTGATTTCCATCGGTAATTTTGGCACGGAAGACCATGCCGTCCGTCTCTCGTTCGACTGGAACAAACTGGGCGTCGAACCCTCGAATGCCGTACTTCACGCACCGGCGATACAGCATTTTCAGGAAGAACGGACATTTCGCCCCGACGAAACCGTTCACATCAAAAGCAAGGAAGGATGGTTGCTGATACTGGAAACAAAGACACGTTGAATTTGCAGGAGGTATCAATTGAATGGAAGTAAAGTCGCGCCTAAACTCTGTCTCTGTCTTCCAGTTCGCGGGCTTTGCGGAGCAGGTCTGATGCGAAGATGAAGTCGTTCAACACCGTGTTGTTGGACGAGATGACCTCTTCCTTGGTGCCTTGCCATTCCTTGACGCCTTCCTTGATAAAAACAATGTATTCGCCGATGTTCACGACGGAGTTCATGTCGTGCGTATTGATGACAGTCGTCATGTTGTATTCTTTCGTGATGTCGTGAATCAGTTCGTCTATCACGAGGGCTGTTTTCGGATCGAGTCCCGAATTAGGCTCGTCGCAGAACAGGTATTTCGGTTGCAGGGCGATGGCGCGGGCGATGGCGGCGCGTTTCATCATTCCGCCGCTGATTTCGGAAGGATAAAGGTCGTGCGCATCCGAGAGGTTGACGCGTTCCAGACAGAAATCCGCGCGTTTGCGGCGTTCCTTGCCGGTCGTGTGCGAAAGCATGTCGAGCGGAAACATCACGTTTTCCAGTACGGTCATACTGTCGAACAGCGCTGAACCCTGAAAAAGCATCCCCATCTCGCGGCGCAGACGGTTCAGCTCGCTCTTCCCCATTGCCAGGATGTTGCGACCGTTGTATAAAATTTCGCCTTCGTCCGGACGTATCAGCCCGATGATCGATTTCATCATTACAGTCTTGCCCGAGCCGCTTCGCCCGATTATCAGGTTCGTCTTGCCTGAATCGAAAAGGGCATGGATATTGTCCAGCACTTTGCGTCCGTCGAACGACTTGGTCAGTTTTTTTACTTCAATCATTTTACATCAACATTATGTGTGTCAGCAGTACGTCGGCCATCAGCACCATGATGCTGCTCATCACTACGGAGTTTGTACTTGCCTTGCCTACTTCAAGCGAGCCGCCCCTGACGTTGTATCCGAAATAGGACGATATGGATGCTATCAGGAAGGCATATACGATTGATTTGATTACGGAATACGTAATGTAGAACGGGTTGAAGTAGTACTGCAGCCCGAATTCGAACGAGGAGGGCGTCATTCCGTTGCCGAAGTAACTGGCGCCGATGCCACCCATGATGCCCGTCACCATGCTGAAGAACACAAGTATGGGAATGAACAGCATCAGCCCGACTATTTTCGGGAGAATCAGAAAATTGGCCGAATTGATACCCATGATTTCTATGGCGTCTATCTGTTCCGTCACGCGCATGGTGCCAATCTCGGAAGCAATGTTGCTGCCCACTTTTCCGGCCAGTATCAGGCACATGATGGACGATGAAAATTCCAGCAGTATGATTTCGCGCGTCGTATAGCCGATAGTGAATTTGGGAATCAGGGGCGAGGTGATGTTCAGCGAGATTTGCAGGGCAATCACCGTCCCGATGAAAACGGAAATAATCACCACAATCCATATCGAATCGACGCCCAGTTTGTAGATTTCGCGAATTAGCTGTCTGAAAAACATGCTCCAGCGCGTGGGGACGGTAAACGTTTTTCCCATCAGCAGCGTATATTCTCCCAATTGGTGTAAAGCTTTATTCATGCCTGTTGCTTATGAATTTTGTCGCAAAGGTAACAATAAACTGCAAGGATGAAAGTGAAAGCAGGTAAAAAAACTCGTGGAAAGCCGCAGTGCGGTAAAAACTCCTGCCGCGCACAGTATATATCCGGAGGTACACGACAGACCTCTTTCCCCAAACCGGACACAAAGTAATGTAAAATAAATTGTCCGTTGTTTTGAAATTATCCGAATAACTTGTAATTTTGTCATGTCAACTGAAAAAATTACAGATAAGGCAATGGCAGCAAAAGACATAATACAACAGGTTAAGCAGCGTTTCGGCATTATTGGGAATGCAGCCGGACTGCATCGCGCCATTGATTTGGCGCTTCAGGTGGCTCCGACGGAAATGTCGGTGCTGATTACCGGCGAGAGTGGCGCAGGCAAGGAAGTCTTTCCGCAGATTATCCACCAGAACAGTCTGCGCAAGCACGGGCAGTATATTGCCGTCAACTGCGGCGCCATCCCCGAAGGGACGATCGACTCGGAATTGTTCGGACACGAGAAAGGCTCGTTTACCGGCGCACTGGCCGACCGGAAAGGCTACTTTGAATTTGCCGACGGTGGGACGATATTTCTCGACGAAGTAGGCGAATTGCCCACGCCGACCCAGGCGCGGCTGCTCCGCGTGCTCGAGAGCGGCGAATTTATCAAGGTAGGCTCGTCGAAAGTACAGAAGATAAACGTGCGCATCGTGGCTGCAACCAATGTAGACCTGGTGCAGGCCATCGCCCAGCACAAGTTTCGCGAAGACCTGTACTACCGCCTCAGCACGTTTCCCATACAGATACCGCCACTACGCGAACGCCCCGAAGACACGCTGCTTCTGTTCAGAAAATTCGCAAGCGACTGTGCAGAAAAATACCGGATGCCTTCGATACAGTTGGACGACGAGGCAAAGCAACTGCTGCAGAGCTATCGATGGCCTGGCAATGTGCGTGAACTGAAGAACGTGACCGAACGAATTTCCGTAGTAGAAAACAACCGGGTGATTACGGCAGACGAACTGCGCCTGTATCTGCCCAGCCTGAACATGGAAAAACTGCCCGCTCTGATGAACAGAGGAAACGACGAACAGAAGATTTTCCATAACGAGCGCGAAATCCTTTATCAGGTGCTTTTCGATATGAAAAAGGATGTTGCCGAATTGAAAAAACTGGTACACGACATCATGAGCGGCAACATATCGAGGCCTGTGTCCGTCGAAGACAAGGAACCGTATGCCTCGATTCACGACATGTCGCCCATACAGGAAGTTGAAACGGTGGAAGAATCGCTTTCGCTCGAAGATGTGGAAAAAGAAATGATACGCAAAGCGCTGGAAAGGCATAGCGGCCGACGGAGAAACGCAGCCGTCGACCTGAAAATATCCGAACGGACGCTCTACCGCAAAATCAAGGAATATAATATGGAGAAAGGAATATGATAAAAAAAATATGTTTGACCGTTTTGCTGACAGCCGTGTGGACAGCCTGTTCCATTTCGTACAAGTTCAACGGCGCTTCGATAGACTATACGAAGGTGAAATCCATCTCGATAAAAGATTTCCCCAACATGGCTCCATTAGTATATGCCCCTCTGGCCGACAAGTTCACCGACCAACTGAAGGATAAATACATCCGTCAGACCCGCTTGCAGTTGCTCCGCGAAAACGGCATGCTGGACCTGGAAGGTGAAATCACAGGCTACGACTTTTCATCCCAGGCCGTCAAGGACGGCATGTATGCCTCCATGACACGGCTCACCATCGCGGTCAGGGTTCGCTATTCAAACACGGTCAATCCCGACGAAGATTTCGAACAGACATTCTCGGCCTACCGCGAATTTTCCAACGAAAGCCAGATTCAGCAGGTGCAGGATCAGCTCGCGGAAGAGATAATAAAGGAAATCGTCGAACAGATATACAATTCCACGGTAGCAAACTGGTAAGGATTATGACGTGCACCGAATTATATGAACTGATGAAAGACCCGTCGAAATTGTCGGACAGGACACTGCCGGAACTGCAGCAGATCGTTACCTTCTTTCCGTATTTTCACGCCGCCCGCATGTTATACCTTAAAAACCTTGGCGTGCTGGGAGATATCCGGCTGGATGTGGAACTGCGAAGGATGGCCATACACGTGCCCGACCGCATGAAACTGTTCCTTCTGCTCGAAAACGGACGGTATGCTCATACACCGGCAAAGACGGAGAAGAAAGACGGCAAATTCACCTTGATCGAAGACTTCCTTTCGTCGACAGGAAACGCCGCCGGCGCGGACAAACTGGAATATGAAATCTCGCCGCCGATCGATTATGCATCCGAACTGCTTGCCGACGAAGAGCCGCCGGACAGCCCGCAGGACGAACAACCCGCAGGCGAAAGCGAAAACCGTCATGCCGGCAGAGAGGCCGCAACGGGCGAAAACGGTGTGACGGACACAAATGGCAACCTCGCAGCGCAGGATAAAACAGCATCTTCGGAAAGTACATATTTCACTGAAACTCTGGCACAAATATATGTCCGGCAAAGACGTTACGAAAAAGCGTTGGAAATTATTAGGAAATTAAGTTTGAAATATCCGGAAAAAAACATTTACTTTGCAGACCAGATTCGATTTCTGGAGAAAGTAATTATTCATACTAAAAGCAAAAAATAATGTACGTGTTTTTATCTATTTTGATTTTAATTGCATCAATATTTCTGATACTGATCGTATTGATACAAAATTCCAAGGGAGGCGGACTGGCTTCGGGCTTTTCGTCGTCCAATCAGGTTATGGGCGTGCGCAAGACGACCGATTTTCTGGAGAAAGCTACATGGTCGCTGGCAGGCGCCGTCGGGTTGTTCTGTATTGTGATTACGGCGATTATCCCGCGTAGCAGCGATACGTCCGACCAGCCGCAGTCCGAAATCCGGCAGCAGATAAACGATGCTCCCGTACCCGGTACCAGTTTGCCTCCTTTCGGTACGTCGCAGCCCGACGGATCGTCGACAACGATTCCCCCGGCGGAAGAAGAATAAGATGTTTTCATAATTTTTTTTGTGCAGATAAGGGTGTAATGTGGTATTACGCCTTTATCTTTTTGTACGTTTTTATATTTGCCGCAAAAAACAGAATGATATGAAGAATCCGATACAGATGATCAAGCAGTGCGTGGAAAAAGACGAGCCGTATTTTTTACTGCGCGGACAGGATGTATGCGCCCTGCCGGCCATCAGAGCCTACTACGAGGCGGTGAAAGGCAAAGTGCAGGACCCTTACTTCATCGAGGAAATCGAAGAGATCATGAAAGATTTTCAGGCATTTCTCGACGAACAGGAAACGCATGTCCCCGACTGATGCCCCTATGGAGGATGACAGCTACAGAACCATCAGCGCACCGGCCGAAGGCTGTTACACGGAGAAGCGGAGCCGTTTCATTTCTTATGCCGTTCCCGTGCGCACGGCCGGGGAAGTGAAAGACCGGCTCGACAGCTTCCGCAGGCAGTACTGCGATGCGCGCCATATCTGCTGGGCATATATGCTTGGTGCGGAGCGCACAGTGTTTCGTGCAAATGACGACGGCGAACCGTCCTCGACGGCCGGAAAGCCGATTCTGGGACAAATCAATTCCTGCAAACTGACGGACATTCTGATTGTCGTCGTCCGCTATTTCGGCGGTATCGAACTGGGAACGGGCGGACTGACGGCTGCATACCGCACGGCCGCCGCCGCCGCCATTGCCGCCGCGCGGATTGAGGTGCGTACGGTCGACGAACGTATCGTCATCGGCTTTGAATATCCGCATCTGAATGGCGTCATGCGCACGGTGAAGGATATGCAGCCGAAAATCCTTTCCCAAACGTTCGGCATGGACTGCGAAATGACATTCTGCATCCGTCGAAACAAAGCCTCCGAACTGATACGGAGACTGCTGGCCATAGAGAGCGTTTTCCTGAAATAACGTATATACCCGAAGTCGCGACAGGCCGGCGATGCGGCCGCCTTTGTGCGGACAGTAAAAAAACGCAGGGAATAAAAAGATTATCCCCTGCATTTCAAAACCCCTGTAACCGCACTTTCTGTCAGGCGGGGTGTATTGCCTCGGTCGGGCATGCATCGGCGCATGTTCCACAGTCCGTACACATTTCGGGATCAATATGATAAATATCACCTTCGGAGATTGCTCCAACCGGACATTCATCAATACATGTACCACATGCAATACAATCTTCACTAATTACGTAAGCCATTTTTTTCAATATTTAAAATTAAAACCGCTGCAAAATTATGCTTTTCTCCGTACAGAAAAAAATTCCACGGCATTTTTTTATCATCGCACTTTAACAATATCTTTTTTTATCCTTCGTTATATTCGCATAAACGACATTGAATTGAGACGGTTTATTCTGATATTGTGCATCTGCACCATCGCGGTACCGGCCATGCTGGCACAAAGACAGCGGCCTAAAAATCAGCCGTATGCCGACATGAAGCGATACCATTTGGGGTTTCATATCGGGTTTCACGCGCAGGATTTGATACTCGTTCACAGCGGCGCGGTCACTCCCGAAGGCGAAATATGGTTTGCCGAGATAGCGGGATATGCGCCGGGCCTGAGCGTGGGAGTGATAGGCGACCTGTGCCTCAATCCGTACATCAACCTGCGTCTTACGCCGACCGTCCATTTCGGGAACAAAGATTTCACATTTGTCGAACAGAATACGCAGGAGATTTTCCAGACAACCGTCCGTTCCAACTACATATCTTTTCCGTTAGACATCAAATATTCGTCCTTCCGGATGAACAACTTCCGTCCCTACATGCTCGGCGGGGTATATGCCGCGTTCGACGTGGGACGGAAAAAAGGCAATCCGCTATTGTTGAGCGGCACGGACTACGGCGTCGAATTTGGATTCGGATGCGACATGTACCTGCCGTATTTCAAGTTCTGTCCCGAAATCAAGTTCTGCTTCGGGCTGGCGGACGTATTGTATAAAGACAGGAACGACCTTATTCATGAGGCCGATCGCAGATATGCACAGGCGCTTTCGAGAGCTACGTCGAGGATGATTGTTCTCACGTTCAATTTCGAATAAAGTACTCGATGTAGATGTATGCGGCCGGGACTGCCAGAATGACGCTGTCCATGCGGTCCAGTATGCCGCCGTGTCCGGGCAGCAGTTTGCCGGAATCCTTCACTTCGAAGTTTCGCTTCATCAGCGATTCCACCAGGTCGCCCCACGTGGCAAAAACGACCACGATCGCCGCCAGCGCTATCCGGTGATGCGCCGCCGCCATCAGGCCGGAAAACAGTCCGGCAAAAAGCAGGGAAGCCGACAGTGTCACGACAAGGCCGCCGGCAAAGCCTTCCCACGACTTCTGCGGCGAAATCCGGGGAAACATCTTGTGCCGGCCAAACATCGACCCGATCAGATAGGCGCTGGTGTCGTTCAGCCATACGAAGACGAAAATCAGCAGCACGCAGTAGGGAGAATATTCGGACGTCGCAGGGTCGAAAGCGATGAAATTCAGCAATGAAAGGAATCCGGCGCAGTACAGTTGTGCGAACATGGCGATTGCCCAGTCGCTCACGGGCTTTTCCGTTTTGAGATACAGTCCCCACACCAGCATGACCTGCAGCAGCAGTATGTACGGCAGGAAAATATATCCGCCGGCATATCCGCCGGCATAAAGAAACGACGCAGCAAAAAGATACATTCCGCCGAGCGTGCCGGGCAGCCGCATGGTGCGATGCCCCGTAAAGGAATGAAACTCCCACAGGCCAAGCCCGACAATCACCGCAAAGAGCAGCAGGAAAGCATACGGGTGAAAGTATATCGATCCGCTGATTGACATCACGCATATAATTCCGGTCAGAGACCGTATGAGTATATTTTTCAATGTATTCAAATATTATGTCAGGTAACTTTTGTCCGGCTTACTCTTTGTCCCGCCTTTTCTGTTCCAGAATCTCCTGCGAACGTGAAACCCACTTGCGCTTGCCGAAAATGTTTTCCATATCTTCCGAATAGATCACTTCGGCCTCCAGTAGTTTTTCGGCTAACCGGTTATGCTTTTCGGCATATTCCGATAGGATGGACTTGGCACGCCCGTACTGCGAATTTATGATGTTTTTTACTTCTTCGTCGATCATCCTTGCCGTTTCTTCGCTGTAAGGTTTTGTAAATCCCCAGTCTTGTCCGGTCGAATCGTAGTAATTCAGGTTCTGCAGTTTTTCGCTCATTCCGAAGTATACGACCATGGCATAGGCCTGTTTGGTCACGCGTTCCAGGTCGTTGGATGCGCCGGTCGATATCTCGTCGAGGAACAGTTCTTCGGCTGCGCGACCCCCCAGCGTGGCACAGATCTCGTCGAGCAGCTGTCCGCGAATCGTGATCTGCCGCTCTTCGGGCAGGTACCATGCCGCGCCGAGCGCTTTGCCGCGTGGAACGATGGTCACTTTCACCAGCGGATTGGCATGTTCAAGCAGCCAGCTGAGCGATGCATGTCCCGCTTCGTGATATGCAATGGCCTTCCGTTCCTGCTCCGTCATGATTCGCGAGCGTTTCTCCAGGCCACCTACAATACGGTCTACGGCATTCATGAAGTCTTCTTTCTGCACGTAGACTTTTCCGTTTCGGGCGGCTATCAGCGCCGCTTCGTTGCAGACATTTGCGATGTCGGCGCCCGAGAATCCCGGCGTCTGGCGGGCCAGAAAGTCCGTGTCGACCGACAGATCGACCTTAATCGGGCGCAGGTGTACGCCGAATATTTCTTTCCGTTCGTTCAGATCGGGCAGTTCGACATGTATCTGCCGGTCGAACCGTCCTGCACGCAGCAGGGCTTTGTCCAGCACGTCGGCGCGGTTGGTTGCCGCCAGAATGATGACACCGCTGTTCGAGGCGAAACCGTCCATTTCGGTGAGCAGCTGGTTCAGCGTATTTTCGCGTTCGTCGTTGCCGTTTAAGTTCACATTCCTGCCGCGGGCGCGTCCTACGGCGTCTATTTCGTCGATAAAAACGATGCACGGCGCTTTTTCCTTTGCCTGACGGAAGAGATCGCGAACGCGCGATGCACCTACGCCGACAAACATCTCGACAAAGTCCGAGCCTGACAGGGAGAAGAAAGGCACATTCGCTTCTCCGGCTACAGCCTTTGCCAGCAGCGTTTTGCCCGTTCCGGGAGGACCTACCAGCAATGCCCCTTTGGGGATTTTGCCGCCCAGTTCGGTATATTTGTTCGGATTCTTGAGGAACGAAACGATTTCTTCGATTTCCTGCTTGGCTTCGGCAAGTCCTGCGACATCTTTGAAAGTGATTTTTGTATGCGAGTCTTTATCAAAGAGCTGCGCTTTCGATTTGCCGACGTTGAAAACGCCTCCTCCTCCTCCTCCGCCTGCCATGCGCCGCATGATGAATATCGATATCAGAATAATGAAGATGAAAGGCGCCAGCGATATAAGGATATTCCAGAACGTACTGTCGCCTTCCTTGAAACTTACTTTGGTTGTAATGTGATGTTCAAGTACCGCTTTATCGTAAAAGTCGGAAAAAATATCCGGCGACGGGATTTTGACTATAACCTTGGGATTGGTGCTCGTCCTGACGTCTTCTCCTTTGAAAACCATCTGTTTTCTGTCGTCCCGGACGGTAGCTTCCAGCACGTTCTTTTTGTTATAGACTACAATCTGCTCGAACACATCTTCCTGTGCCAGCGTGCGAAACTCCGTCCAGTCCAGTTCTTTGTCCGAGGCGTAGTCATTCATCATAAATATCCCCATCAGTCCCAGAAACAGCAAACCGTAAAGCCAATACGCATTGAAGCGAAATTTCGACTTGTTGCCCTTGTCAGGTGAGTTATTGCCATTTTCGTTCATACTGCACTAATTAAATTATTCATTATCTGAAACTTTTGTTATTATCGAGTCTGCCCACAGATTTTCGACGTTGTAAAACGCGCGTTGTTCAGGCATGAAAATGTGCACAATAACTGTGCCATAATCCATTCCGATCCAGGGCGAATTGCGGCCGCCGTCAATAGACAGCGGTTTTTCGCCCGCATCCCTGCGCACAATATCCCATACCGAATCGGTAAGCGCAGAAAGTTGTGTCGGACTGTTCCCCTCACAAATAATCATATACTCACAGATTGCACCTGCAAGCAGACTTAAATCCACTTTTACTATTTTTCTTCCTTTTTTTTCCTGTAGGCCTTTCACAACGGCTTCTACGAGGGCTTTTGTTTGATCCATGCTTTTATATTCCTTTTCCGAGCGCACAAATATAGCTTATTTTATTTGAACCTGCACAACCTTCGCCATATTTCCGAATTTGCAAAAACCGTACAAATTCCATCAAAATATTTGGACGAAAAATAAAAAAGCCGTACATTTGCAGCGCAAATAAAAATTGTTCTATGGTGTAATGGTAACACGTCAGATTCTGGACCTGAAATTCCAGGTTCGAGCCCTGGTAGAACAACAACGGGAAGACGAGCGTCCGGCTCGTCTTTTTTTGTTTCATATCCCCAGTGAAATTTTGATTTGTTCCACTTTGGCGAGCGCCGCCTGTTCGGCCGCGTCGAGGTCTTCCTCTTTTTTGACGTCGATATGCACTTCGCAGTAAAACTTGATTTTCGGTTCGGTGCCCGAAGGCCGAATGGATACCTTCGTCTTATCGTTTGTGCAGTATTGCAGGACGTTGGATGTCGTAGGCATGTTCAGCGAGAATGTTTCTCCGTCGGAAAAACTGTGTCCTTTCAGCGAAGCGTAGTCGTAGATCACCGCTACTTTTGAGCCGGCTATTTCGGTCAGCGGATTTTCGCGATACTGTTTCATCATCGCGTCGATTTCTTCTGCGCCGCTTTTTCCCTTCTTTACCACGGAAATGCTTACCTCTTTTGAATATCCGTATTCCAAATAGATCTGCCGAATCAGCCTGTAGAGCGACAGCCCCCGGTCTTTCGCCCAAGCTGTCATCTCTGCCAGTATGCAGCAGGCGGAAACGGCGTCTTTGTCGCGCACGAAATCTTCGCAGAGGAATCCGTAACTTTCTTCGCCGCCTCCGATGTAAACTTTTTTGCCTTCGTTGTGGCGTATTACGTCTGCAATCCACTTGAAGCCGGTGTAGACGTCGTACATTTCCACGCCGTTGCGGTCGGCTATCGAGCGTATCGTTTCCGTCGTCACAATGGTTTTCACGACGTATTCCTTTCCTTTCAGTTTGCCCAGTTCTTTCCATCTGGTGATCAGATAGTAAGTCAGCAGCAAGGCTATCTGGTTGCCGTTTACGGGCGTCCATTCCCCGGCGTCGTTTTTCACGGCTGCGCCCACGCGGTCGGCATCGGGATCGGATGCCAGCACCAGTTCGGCATCCGTTTCCTTCGCTTTCTCCACCGCCATGGCCATTGCCGCAGGCTCTTCCGGATTCGGGGATACGACCGTGGGGAAATCACCACTCACAATATCCTGCTCCGGCACGTGGATAATGTTTGTAAATCCGTATGCCTCAAGAGCTTCTGGTATCAGGCGAACACCTGTGCCGTGAATGGGCGTGTATACTATCTTCATATCCCTGTGGTTGCGGATGGCGTCGGGCGACAGGGAAACTGTCTTCAGATCGAGGATGTACCGGCGGTCGATATCTTTCCCGATAATTTCTATCAACTCCTTATCTCCCTTGAATTTAATGTCGCCTGCATTTCTGATTTTATTTACTTCGGCAATCGTGTTTTTGTCATGCGGAGCAATCATTTGTGCGCCATCGTTCCAGTAGGCCTTGTAACCGTTGTATTCCTTCGGGTTGTGCGAGGCGGTAAGGATGATGCCGCTCTGACAGCCCAGTTTACGGATGGCATACGATATTTCGGGCGTAGGGCGCAGATCTTCAAAAAGATAGACCTTGATGCCGTTGGCCGAGAAAATATCGGCGCAAGTTTCTGCGAACAAACGGCTGTTGTTGCGGCAATCATGACCGATCACTACCTTTATCTGTTCTTCTCCGGCAAATTCGCTCAGCAGGTAGTTCGACAATCCCTGTGTAGCTGCACCTACGGTATATATGTTCATTCGATTGCTTCCCACGCCCATGATGCCCCTCAGTCCGCCCGTGCCAAACTCCAGATCCCTGTAGAACGATTCTATCAGTTCGGTCGGGTCTTCGCTTTCTAACAACTTCTGTACGCGCGCGCGTGTCCCGGCGTCATACTCCCTGCCCAGCCAGACTTGCGCTTTTTTTCTTACAATTTCCAATAATGCTGCACTTTCCATATTCGAAAAATCTTGTTTGTTTTATTCGCCGACATTTGCAATATTTCCATGCTGTCGGAAAATATAATGACAAAGATAGTCATAATCTGCGAATCAATCGATTTAGAGAGGGAGAAAAATGCGGAATGTTTTTGCGGAAGACTAATTTTTAGAGTGTTATCAATTCATTAGTAATCATTCCTGAGCCGGAAAATTCGTCACCTGAACTCGGGATAAACAAAATGCCGGATACATTCTTTTTTTACATTTATGCTGCGCGCGGTATATCCAGTTCCTGACGGATTCGTGTACCGGGGTCATTCAATTCTGCATGTGAGCGGCGCTTTCAGGTTCGTCGATGATTTGTAGTGGATTTCCGCCGCGCCGATTTTCAGTTTCGAACGGATTTTTATCGGCAGGTGATTCCCATCGTCGCCTATCCATATTTCCGTTGCCGATTTGGTCTGTTCGAAAGCCTCGTCGTAGATTTCGACCGTGAAACGGTGCGTGCGGTATTTGCGGCGTTCCCGTTCCACGACGGCGCGTCCGTGATAAATGCAGGCGATTTTCACAAGGTCGCGTCCGATAGCCACTTTGGGCGTCACGCGGTCGCCCGTGCGGAGGCTGTTACAGTCTAATGTTCTCAGGTAGAATACGACGCCGAACATGTCGAACACGTGTCCCGACGGCGAGACCAGCATAGTATCGATTTTCGTTACCGTCGGCGTGTACCGGAGCGAACGAACTGCGGTCTGGCTGCCGAGACATGAAAACGTCAGTTCGTCCGTCAGAAAATAGTCGCCCTCGTCCGCATATTTTACGGCTGAAAGAAGCGTAAAGTCGGGCGCATAGCGGCAAATCAGCGTATCCCGCATTTTGTATATGGCATCGAAGAATCGGGTGGTTGCAAAGCACATCCGGTAGTATGACGAACCCGTGCTGTCGCCCGTTGCGTCGAACGACAGTCTGGCTTCGCCGGCGCGCGGCATCAGGATCCCCCATTTGAAATAAACCTCGTAGATCGTTTCTTCGCCGTGATTCAGCGACATGACTTCGGGACGATATGCCTGCGCCATCCCCGTCGACGGAAAAAGCAGGCAGCCAAACATAAGCAGGCATATCATCTGCCTAAAAACCAATTCCGCCAAACGGATTGCTCGACCGTCCCGACTGTTGCTGCCGCCCTTCCTGCTTGTAGTCGCCTTTTTTTCTTGTAACATCTTTCGGTTTGTTTTTTGTTATATCCATCGGTTTCTGACGCTCGGCGGGTGTTAAGCGCGGCGACCAGCTTTCTTCAATCTCGAAATTGGCGGGTATCTCGTAGAACCGCGGAGCGTACCACACCGTTTCGGGCTGCTTTTTCTCTGCATAATTGCCCGTATCCCAGACACCGTTGCCGTTCGCATCTTCTATCAGGCGCACGTAATATTTGTCCGGCTTCAGATTGGTGAAAATCGCCCAGCCCTCATGCACTTTCGACTTTCGGACGGGCACGTCGCTGGCGTTCAGCAATTCGACGAACGCTGGCTCCTCGATGCCTTCCACATGGAGATACAGGTCTCCGTAGCTGTCTTTCGGCTTGATTTGAATCGTCGTACGGCTTGCATCGTTCCATTTGCCGTAGATACTGTATATTTGCGCCGAGTCGATGGTCAGCCTGAACTGTTCGTCGTATTTGAACGGCCGTATCAGATAATATTTCAGCAGGTTGATGCTGTCCTGTTGCAGCGAGAAGCCGGCCGGATGCCAGAGCGTGTCCTGCTTCTGTTCGAACACGAAGACGGAAGAATCAAGTTTTACGACCGGTTCGGTAAAAGTGACGGAGAGCGTGTCGAATACCTCCATCTGGCTGGAGGCATTGATTTGCATCGAAAGAAACCGGACGGGTTCCGGTTCGTCTCCCTTTGTCCTCCTCGACCTTGCAGCGGCAGGTTGTCGGCGCATGGCAAGATGCACTGTGTCGATCTGTGGACGCAGGACATTGAGAGAATCGCTTTTCAGGTACGACACTTGCAGATGCAGCGTATCGCGGTTGTAGACGAGCGAATCGGTTATCCAGTACTGAAGAGAGGCGCCGCTTCCGTCCCGCTGGACGAGATACCAGTCGCCCGAAGGCGGTTCGTCCGTCAGTGACAGCGAGGGCAACGTGTCTGCCGGAGCATTGAAATTCAGTGCAAACAGATGTTTCTCCGTACGTTCGGGACGAAGCATGTACTGGCGCCGGAAATCTTCCTTGAAAAGTCGCAGCGTCACGTCGTCGGGCAGGAAATGCGTGTATTCGACCGTCCGGACGGTATCTATCGTGAGGCTGTCTTTCCAGATGGTATCCTGGCGCATCCGCAGTTCGAAGGAAGGGATTATGATGGAGTCGTGAAAAGCGATGTCTTCGCCCGGCTGGTCAAACATGTAATCGCGGTTGACATCGTTGAGCGCAAACAGACGGTAATTCCCTTCGGCAATGTTGCGGATGGTAAAACGCCCCCTGTCGTTTGTCTTCGAGGTGCGGAAAAACTGTGCCGTCGTAAATGCCGAATCGGCCAGGTCGCGGTGCAGCCCGACCATGATGTTGGGCACAGGCTCCAGATTGTCGGCGTTCAGTACGAGACCTGATACTTCGAGCGAATCGATCGTCTCGCCCGTAGAGAATGCAAAACTGAAATTCTCGAGGATATTCTTTTCGTTGTTGTCCGACACGGAATTGGTAAAATCGATCGTATATGTGACGTCCGGGATAAGCGAGTCTTTCAGTTCGATTTTGATTTTCTTTCCAAGCGCGAGTATTTCGGGCATATTCTTCTGTGGCGGCGTGATAATCACGTTTTCGGATGGGCGCTCGACCTGTATCAGTTCGTCGAAAACAATCTCTATTTTTCTTCCCTTGACGCTGGTTTCACCGTTGCCGGGCATGCTGTGAAGCACTTTGGGCGGCAACTCGTCGTAAGGGCCGCCATTGGGCGACGCCATACTGGCGCACGAAGCGAAAAGCCATGCGAAAACTCCTGCCGACATCCAGGGGATGAAGCGGTTGAACGTATTTTGCGTCGAATACCTCATCTTGTTCTTTCCTGCAAAAGTATGAAAATCCGGCGACACCGGACACATGCGATGCAAAAAACTTTCACTGTTCGCCCGGTCGGGCAGACTTGATGATACGGAATCCGATACGGCAATAGAGACATTTTTTCTTTTCGCAGTATTCGCGCCTCAGTTGAATAAGCGCCTGTGTCTCACAGGCATTACTTGCCTTAATGCCGGCGTTTGCGAAGGTGGCGACGAGGCTGTTTCGTTCAGGCGGAATATTTTCCAGCATTTGCAGTGCGCGTGCGCCGTATTCGGGCAGGTTTTTTATCTTTCCGTAGGCAAAAAGTATTGGAACAACGGTATTTATCATTATGACATACGCTGCATTGGCACCTATTGTCTTTTTCCTTGCAGGCGAGGCGAATTTAAAGTGATAATGTGTGTCCCAGTATTCGGACAGCGGGGCGTTGAACCAGTTTTGCAGCGTCTGGAAATCGGTATGTTCCAGTATTTTCGAAAAGAGCGTGTCGTTGTTTACCCACACGGCGGCAAGTTGCGCCAGTCGCAGATGCGGAAAGTTGACCGGACGTGTTCGCAAGAGTTTGATCAGATGACTCTCCAGCGGATGCAGACCGTATTTATTGCGCAATAAGACGTATTCCCGCTGGAGCGACTGATAGTAAGGATCGGGATTGTTGTCGAGCAGAAGACCGGCCTGTCCGAAAAGCAGCGCTTCGATTTGCAGACTGTTGCATCGCTGCTTGAGGATATCCTTAAAGGGAAGGCTTTTGGCCAGCCATCCGAAGGCGTCGCTGTTGACACCGAAGCCGAAATTTCGTGTCAGCGTGACGTAAAACACTTCGTTCCAGTCATTCGCATATTCTTCCAGCAGAGCGAAGATATCTTTCGTTTTTCTTTCCAGCCGTTCGGTCAGCAATGCACTCATCCACGCGGACACATGTATGGGTTCTATCTCGCGAATCCGTTCGGCGCAGGGCAAAACCGTGTCACGCGCGAGCAGCCACTCCATATTCCGCTCAATCTCGGGCGGCACGCGAATAACCACGTGTGGAATCATTTCTCCGTTCGTACGGCGCGCCGGCTCGTCACATTCCGCCACGACATGCAGGATAACGGAATCGTATGCCGGATTTTTGTCGTGCCGGTGGTTTTGCCAGTCCGACGATTTCCGGTGAATCTCCACATTTCCTGCCCAGACGGCGCCGGCGATACAGACTTTCGCGTTGAAAAAGTCGGGACCTGCATCCGTATTTTGTATGCCCGGGTCGATGACACTGACAGGAAAACCCTCTGTTGTACGCAGTTCGGGATCGGCATAAAGCCTGTATTTCCAGATGTATTGCAATAGACGTTCCATTTTTTTGAGTATTATGTTCCAGTTTTATCATTCAAATTTAATACATATTCTTTATATTTGCATGTTTAATCCGAATTAAAATTACAAAGAGGAAAAAAATTATCCTTTGAACAGATGAAAATAGCATTGGTAGGATATGGCAAAATGGGAAAAGCCATCGAAAAAACAGCGCTGGCGCGCGGGCACCGGGTGGTGTCGATCATAGATGTGGACAACAGAGACGATTTCCGTTCGACGGCGTTCGGAAGCGCCGATGTGGCCATCGAGTTTGCTGTTCCTGCGGCAGCGTTTGACAATTATTTGAAGTGCTTTGCCGCCGGTGTGCCGGTGGTGGCCGGGACGACAGGCTGGCTGGAACGGCTCGGCGAAGTGAAGGCGATTTGCGAAAACGAAGGAAAGACGTTTTTCTACGCATCGAACTACAGCATCGGCGTGAATATTTTCTTTGCACTGAACAAATATCTGGCGAAGCTGATGAACGGTTTCCCCGCGTATGAAGTCCGTCTGTCCGAGGCGCATCATATTCACAAACTGGATGCTCCGAGCGGCACGGCCATCACGCTGGCGGAAGACCTGACAGCAAGCCTCGACCGCAAAAAACGCTGGACGTCCGGCGCCGGAGACGATGCGTCGGAACTGGTGATCAAGTCTGTCCGCGAAGGCGAAACTCCGGGGATTCACGAGGTGGCATACGAATCGGGAGTCGATTATATTCAAATCAAACACAGCGCAAAAAGCCGCGAAGGCTTTGCCCTGGGCGCGGTACTGGCTGCCGAATTTACGGCAGGGAAAAAGGGCTTTCTGGGTATGGACGATTTGCTGCATCTTGGCAATTGAAATGATGATTACGAGGATTAATTGAAATTAAAATATCACATAATGAAAACGATTACAAAAAGGCAATGGTTCGGTTTCGGCATCTGGGCTGTGCTATATATCCTGTTTTCCATCTGGATGGAAAACCTCTGGCTGCTGTTTGGCCTGATTGTGCTTGCCGACATTTATCTTACCAAATTCATCTCCTGGGGTGCGTGGAAAAAGTCTAAAAACAAGCGTGTGCGCGAAATACTCGAAGGTATCGACGACGTCCTGTTTGCATTAGTAGCAGTATATCTGATCAATCTGTTTGTGTTTCAAAACTATCAGATTCCAAGTTCTTCGCTTGAGAAGACGCTGCTGGTGGGCGACTATCTGTTCGTCAGTAAACTGAGTTACGGTCCGCGCGTGCCGAACACGCCGGTTTCCTTCCCGCTCGTGCAAAACACAATCCCCATTCTGAATTGCAAGTCGTACATCGAATGGCCTCAGTGGGGCTACAAACGGGTGAAAGGACTTGGCACGGTGAAACGAAACGACATCGTCGTGTTTAACTTTCCCGCCGGCGACACGGTGGCGCTCCGCAGGCAGAATCAAGATTTCTACACGCTCATACATGACAACGGCCGGGACGAGGTGCTCGCGCATCCCGAAATCTACGGCGAAGTCATCTATCGTCCGGTCGACAAGCGCGAAAACTACGTCAAGCGGTGTATCGGCCTGCCGGGCGATTCGCTGCTTGTTCTCGAAAATCAGGTATATATCAACGGCGAGAAGTTGAAGAATCCCCAAAACATGCAGTTGAACTATTATATCGAGACCAACGGCACGCCAATCACGGAAGAACAGTTTCGCGCGCTCGGAGTGAGCAAGAGCGACCGCACCATCTTTTCCACAAACGAGGCATACAACGGCGTTCTGACATATATGGGTTTCAAGCCGAACGAAAACGGTCGTTTCAATCTGATCTATCGTCTGCCGCTGACGGAAAAGGCGCTGGCACTTGTGCAGAAAATGCCGTCCGTCAAGCAGATAAAAATCGAGCAGGACGTGTGGAGCGACGTTTATCCGGTTGGATACGGGACGGGATGGAAAAACGACAACTACGGCCCGATATGGATTCCGGCGCGGGGCGCGACGATCGAACTGAACCGGTACAATCTGGCGCTGTACACGCGCTGTATCGTCAATTACGAAAATAATGCGATGCAGGTGCTCCCTGACGGTAAAGTCCTGATTAACGGCGAGCCTGCAACCACGTATACTTTCAAGTATGACTACTACTTCATGATGGGCGATAACCGTCACAACAGCGCCGACAGCCGTGCATGGGGATTTGTTCCCGAAGACCATATCGTAGGGAAACCGCTTTTGATATGGCTTTCGCTTGATAAGGACAGAGGATTGCTTAACGGCGGGATACGCTGGAACCGCATGTTCCGCATGGCAAGTACGGATTAAATTCATCAGGCCATTCAGTCATTCAACAAATGCGACGCCTGCTGCGACATGTGACGAGTTTATGCCTTGCAGTCCTGATTGTAACGGGGGTACGTGTCTTCTGCGTAAGTTCGTACCGTGTTTCGACCGGCTCGATGCAAACCATCCTGCAGGAAGGCGACGTCGTGCTGGTGAACAAAATGCACAGCCTGTCGAATCCCGGCCGCGGCCGCATCGCAGTATTCAAAAGCCCGCTTGGGCAGGACAGCGAATCGCCGCCCCTGTTTCTCGGCCGTTGTGCGGGGATGCCGGGCGATACGATACTTGTCACGACAGGCGGCTGTTTCGTGAATGGCCGCCCGGTACAGGCCGAATCGGAAAAAGCGTTTCGCATACGGAAAAGTGTCAAAACGGCGCTGCTCGAGACTTTGCGCCATCTGGATATTCCCCTGCGAAGTGTGGCCGAAGATTCGCTGAGCATGACGATTCGGCTGACTGTACACGAAGAATCGTTGCTGCGCACTCACCTGCATCAGGCGTTGCAAATCGAGCCGGCGCCCGAAGCAGAGTGGAGTTATCGCTTCGTCATCCCTTTCGAAGGATATGATTACCGTCCCGATTCCCTTTCGCTGTTTCTCTACGCCCACGCCATCGGGCAGGAAACGGACGGTCGCGTGCAGTCCGACGGCGTAAAACTGTTTGCCGGCAGCAGGGAGGTGACGACGTACCGTTTCGTCCGCGACTATTACTGGATGTCGTCCGACGGCGGGGATACCGTCGATTCGCGGCATCTGGGATTTGTTCCGCGCTCGTGTGTGACCGGAAACGTCTGGCTGTGTCTGTACAGCAGAAATAAAAGTCGTATCTTCAAACGAATATACTGATGCCGGCGGTATACCTGTCTACAGCTTATCTGGCGCCGGTGCAGTATTACTGCAAGATGTACACCTTCGGTTCGGTCGTTATCGAAGCGTGCGAAAACTACGTGAAACAGACGTATCGTAACCGCTGCCTCATTGTCGCAGGCAGCGGCATACAGTCGCTTTCGGTGCCTGTTGAAAAGCCGCAGGCAGGCAAGTGTCTCACGAGAGACATCCGCATCTCGGAACACAGCCACTGGCAGCAACAGCACTGGCATGCACTTGTTTCCGCTTACGGCATGAGTCCGTTCTTTGAATATTATCAAGATGATTTCGCGCCGTTCTACAACCGCAGGTACACGTTTCTGTTCGATTTCAACGAAGCGTTGCGCGAGATGATTTGCACGCTGCTCGACATCTGTCCCTCAGTGCGGTACAGCACACGTTACGAGACATCCGTACCAAACGATTTCCGCGAAAGTATCCGTCCCAAACGAACCGTCCGCGACGATACGTTCTGTCCGCGCCCCTATTATCAGGTCTTCGCCGACAGGCATGGATTCCTGCCCGACCTGAGTATCGCAGATTTGCTGTTTAACATGGGGCCGGAGTCGGTGCTGGTGATGAAGAAATGAAAGGGGGCTGTCTCAAAAGCCTTCCGTAACGTCATTGCGGCTCGCGATGACGAGAAATCAGACTTTTTTTGAGACAGCCCCCGTAATTGATTTTGCACGTCGTCAGTCTTTCAGCCTGGCGGAAAGAAATTCGCGGTTGAGGCGTGCGATGTTGGTCACGGAGATGGATTTGGGGCATTCCGCTTCGCAGGCGCGTGTGTTGGTGCAGTTGCCGAAGCCGAGTTCGTCCATCCTGGCTACCATTGCTTTGGCGCGTCGGGCAGCTTCGACCCGTCCCTGTGGCAGCAGAGCCAGCTGGCTTACCTTGGCCGAGACAAACAGCATCGCCGAACCGTTCTTGCAGGCTGCCGCACATGCGCCGCATCCGATACATGCCGCCGCATCCATCGCAAGGTCGGCATCGGCTTTCGGGATGGGGATGGCGTTGGCGTCGGGCACGCCGCCGGTGTTGACGGAAACGAATCCGCCGGCCTGCATGATTTTGTCGTATGCTTGCCGGTCGACGGTCAGGTCTCGAATCACCGGAAACCCGGCTGAACGCCACGGCTCGACCGTAATCGTCGCCCCGTCCTTGAACTTGCGCATGTGCAGCTGGCAGGTAGTGACTTCCGTATCCGGCCCGTGAGGATGTCCGTCGATGTAGAGCGAACACATCCCGCAGATGCCTTCGCGACAGTCATGATCGAAAAATACCGGCTCCTTGCCGTCGTTGATCAGTTGCTCGTTGAGCACATCCAGCATCTCAAGGAATGAACTCCCCTGCGAAATATTCTGCAATTTGTATGTCTCGAATGCGCCTTTTTCCTTCGGCCCTCGCTGGCGCCATACTTTCAGTGTGATATTAATATTCTTGTCCATAATCTCTGTCGTTTTTTTAATTTTTGTAATTACGTTGCTGGCGAACTACAAATTCATAATCCAGCGGTTCTTTCAGCATGACGGGGGTTTTGTCTTCTCCCTGATATTCCCAGCAGGATACGTACGAAAAGTCGTCGTCTCTGCGTTTGGCTTCTCCGTCTTCGGTCTGATGTTCTTCGCGAAAATGGCCGCCGCACGATTCGGCGCGGTCGTGAGCGTCATACGCCAGCAGTTCGCCGAGTTCTATGAAATCGGCCAGGCGAAGCGCCTTGTCGAGTTCCACGTTCAGGTCTTCGGCCTTGCCGGGGATGCGCGTGTTGCTCCAAAACTCTTTCTTCAGCGCGTTGATTTTGTCGATGGCCGTTTTCAGGCTGTCGGCATTGCGCGCCATCCCGACGTATTCCCACATGATGTGTCCGAGTTCCTTGTGGATGCTGTCCACCGAGCGTTTGCCCTGGATGTTCATCAGCCGTGCAATACGTTCGCTGATCTGTTTTTCGGCAGCATCGAACTCCGGCGTGTCGGTTTTGAAGCGCGGCACCTGTATCTGGTCGGCAAGGTAGTTTTGGATGGTGTATGGCAGGACGAAATAACCGTCCGCCAGTCCCTGCATCAGAGCCGATGCTCCCAGCCGGTTGGCGCCGTGGTCGGAGAAGTTGGCCTCGCCGATGGCGAACAGTCCGGGGATGCTGGTCATCAGTTCGTAGTCGACCCATAGCCCGCCCATCGAATAGTGCAGAGCGGGGAAGATCATCATCGGCGTTTCGTAGGGATTCTCGTCGACGATTTTCTCGTACATCTGGAAGAGGTTGCCGTAGCGCTGTTCGACGACTTTTTTGCCCAGCCGGTTGATGGAGTCGGCAAAGTCGAGGTATACGGCCTGTCCCGAGCCGACGCCGAATCCTGCGTCGCAGCGTTCTTTGGCGGCGCGCGAGGCTACGTCGCGCGGCACCAGGTTGCCGAATGCCGGATAGCGGCGTTCGAGGTAGTAGTCGCGGTCTTCTTCGGCGATTTGAGTCGGTTTCAGCTTGCCGGCGCGGATTGCTTCGGCGTCTTCCTTCTTTTTGGGTACCCAGATGCGTCCGTCGTTGCGCAGCGATTCGGACATCAGCGTCAGTTTGGACTGAAATTCGCCGTGCACGGGGATGCAGGTCGGATGTATCTGCACGTAGCACGGGTTGGCGAACAGGGCGCCTTTTCTGTAGCATTGCCATGCAGCCGAGCCGTTCGAGGCCATGGCATTGGTCGAGAGGAAAAACGTGTTCACGTATCCTCCGGTAGCCACGACTACGGCATGAGCTGCGTAGCGTTCCGTTTTGCCGGTGACCAGGTTGCGGGCGATGATGCCGCGCGCGCGTCCGTCGACAAGTACGACGTCGAGCATCTCGTGCCGGTTGTACATCTTCACTTTGCCCAGTCCGATCTGGCGGCTGAGCGCCGAATAGGCTCCGAGCAGCAGTTGCTGGCCTGTCTGTCCGCGGGCGTAGAACGTACGCGAGACCTGCGCGCCGCCGAACGAGCGGTTGTCGAGCAGTCCGCCGTATTCGCGGGCAAAGGGCACTCCCTGTGCCACGCACTGGTCGATGATGGAGTTCGATACTTCGGCCAGGCGGTAGACGTTGGCTTCGCGGGCGCGGTAGTCGCCGCCCTTGATGGTGTCGTAGAACAGGCGGTAGACCGAGTCTCCGTCGTTCTGATAGTTTTTCGCTGCATTGATGCCGCCCTGCGCAGCGATGGAATGTGCACGGCGCGGCGAATCCTGTATGCAGAAATTGAGTACGTTGAATCCCATCTCGGCAAGCGAGGCGGCGGCCGAAGCGCCGGCCAGACCCGTTCCGACGACGATGATGTCGAGGCGGCGTTTGTTGGCGGGATTCACTAATTTTTGATGATCCTTGTAGTTTGTCCACTTTTCGGCCAGCGGGCCTTGTGGTATTTTTGAATTTATCCGAGTCATAATGATTTCAATTAATAGATTGTTTACAACGTTTTAAATACCTGCATGGCAGAGACTGCCTGCATAAAACACGAGCGTCACGCCTGCAAATCCCAGGAATATCAGAGTGGCGACGGTGTAGCCGATCGCTTTCCAGCGTTTCAGCCAAAGGCCGTTGCTCCATCCGACGGTCTGGATGGCACTCCAGATGCCGTGCGTCAGGTGAAACCATAAAGCCGCATACCAGACCAGGTAGGCAATCACAACCCACAACTGACTGAAATAATACCGGATAAAGGCAGCGCCATCCTGCGGTGAAACGAGTTTGCCGCCCAGTTCCACTTCGTGAAGCCCGATCAGTTCCGCAAACATCATCTTGTACCAGAACTGGCTGAGGTGCAGTACGAAAAATCCGCACACAATGATTCCCAGCACAAACATGTTCTGCGAAGCCCAACTCACCCCCGCGGGGCGCCTGTTGACCGCATAGCGGTTGTTCCCTCGCGCCTTCCTGTTCTGCAGCGTCAGCATGACGGCGTAGATAAAGTGGATGGCAACGATTGCTGCCAGTGCAGCGGTGGCGGCAACAGCATACCAGTTTGCACCCAGAAGCGAACAGATCGAGTTGTACGCCTCGGGCGAAAATATTGCCGCCACATTCATGGATAAATGAAACAGAAGGAATAAAACCAGCACGACGCCGGAGATGCTCATGATCAGTTTCCTGCCAATTGAAGAATGAAGTAACCACATAAAAATAATAGAGTTTTTAGTTATTGCAAATAAAATATTATGTTTTCTGATGGGGCAAAGGTACGACAATTATGCAAAACAGGAACACAAATGCGGGCGCAAAATTTCCACATCCCTTCGCTCATCTGTTGCAATCGCCTGTGTGACTGCGCCAGGAAGTCTTATTATCGGTGTTTTCCGGAGTGCAATTTTTTTTTTTGAAGAATCGAATCTTATCCGTACTTTTGCACGTGGATGCAAATCTCGAGGAAGAGCGGCCGTCAATACTGTAAATCCGGCGCATCGAAGTGTAAAAAACGACATGCAGGGCGTTCGGCATTCCGCGCAGGATGCCTCCGGGCGGGACGGTTATAGACTGCATTTATTGAAATATAAAAATTACCGATTCGGTTCATATTATTTTTTGTTGTAACTTTGCATCGTGAAACTGAAAAAATAAGAAGTATTAATTTTTAAGAATAAGCATTATGAACACAAGTGAAAAGAACAACGTAGGACTGGAAATCGCCGTAATTAATCCGGTGATTGAGAAATTGAGTGCACTGCTGGCCAACTATCAGGTTTTTTATACCAACCTGAGAGGATTACACTGGAATATTCAGGGAGACAAGTTTTATGAACTGCACGCGCTCTATGAAGAGTATTACAATGAGATTACCGAAAAAATCGACGAAGTGGCCGAACGCATAGTTATACTGGGCGGCGTGCCGGCGAATAACTTTTCGGACTATCTGAAGCTGTCGAGCGTGAAGGAAATATCGGCTGTTTCCGACTGGAAAACGGGACTTAACAACGTGCTGGACACATTGAAACTGTTGCTCGAACAGTCGCGCGAACTTCACCGGCTGGCCGTCAAGGCCGGCGACCAGGAAACTTTCTCGCTGGCCAAGCATGGCATCCAAAGTTTCGAAAAGAAAATCTGGATGCTTTCGGCATACTTGAAAGATTGAGAATCCATAACTGCACGCGACGTGATTTTGTGCATGAAAATGGAAAAATGATGTTTTAACGACGCGGTATTCGCGAAAATAACGAATCCTGTCCGCGGAGGCGCTTGCCCTGCCCCGGACAGGATTTTTATTTATAGACTGGACACGGGATATACATGTTTGCCGCCAAACGGCCGGCATCCATAGAAGGATATTACCAAACTTGCTTTTCCTTTACTGCCTGTTCGTCCTTTCTGCCTTTGCCCAAAACGAAAGCGACGAGCATCGGCACGGGCGACAAGCCAATCACCGCCTTGGCTTTCGACAACGATTTCCACCCGAAAGGCACAGCCGCGAATACTGTGGCTGCGGAGCTTGCAAATTTCCCCGCTAACTTTCCCGACGGACGTAGCGATTATTGACGCCTGCGTCCCTCTGCTGCCACAATCCTTTTATGTCACACTGCGAAAATTTTTCCGTTTTTTCGCGCCATATAAAAAAAACTCATTATCTTTGCCGCATTATAAATTAAAAATGGGACTTATGAATACTTTCATCACTCAACCGACCGGTTACTTGCCGGAGGGCGTTTCCGGAAACGTCTCCCGCCGGTGGAGTAGAAGTATGTCCTGTTTTTCCCCCCCCCACCCCTTTATTAACAAATAATTAGGTATATTTACAGTCCCGCCTGCTGACGGGGCTGTCTCTGCTGCCGGACGAATCCGCCCGGAAGGGGAGCGTAATGCCTGTTACATCCTGCAAATCTTCTCCCGCAGCCGTCGGGAGACCGTTTGCAGGATGCAAATCATTCCCCGCAACCGTCGGGACATCTTTTGCAGGATGCAAATCATCTGCCGCGACCGTCGGGAGAGCGTTTGCAGTATGCAAATGGTCTGCCGCAACCTGCGGGACAATATTTGCAATATGCAAACCGTCTGCCGGCGCTGTACGGACGTGGCGCGCCGCGTCTCTGCCTGTACGGATGATACGGCGCGCCGTAGAGACGTTGTGCGCAACGTCTCTGCAACAGGAACCGAACGAATACATTCAATCATTAAAATAAAATCAGCATGGAATCAAACACCGAAAAATTAGTAAAAGTAAGAACGTATG
>JAISXP010000152.1 GCA_031270465.1 Tannerella sp.
TTCGCTTTGACGGCGTTCGTAAATGCTTCGTTGGCGTTTACTTTGTCGCCTTTGGCATAATGAATCAGTCCCTGCAGGTAAAACAGTTGAGCCAGCCGCTGGGATTGTGAGCCGTCTTCGCCGAATTTGGAGTATTCGTCGATCAGGCTGCTGCTTTGCAACTGTTCGTCCACGTACTTTTGGCAGGCTTCGAGTAGTTCGTCGGCGGCGGACAGGTTTTCCTGTTTTTGGTAGGCCATCGCGCGGTAAATGTCCTGTTCGGAACGCCAGAATCTCTGCCAGCCCGTCGAACCGGCCGACGCTTTTGCGAAACATTCCCCGGCTTTCGCCCGGTCGCCCTTGCCGGCATACGCCAGTCCCATGTAATAGTATATCTTGGCGTAGAGGCCGCCGTTGTCGGGGCGTCCGACTTCAAGATTGTCCGGATACGTGTCGGCGATGGCATATTCCCGGATGGCGGCATCGTATTTTTTAGCGGTTGCCAGCTTCAGGCCTTTCAGCAGATGGGCGTCCACGAAGAGGCCGTGCACTTCGCCGCCGCCTTCCCATACGTGGAAATGGCGGGAATCCATGATCCGAATGGCGCGGTCGTATTCGCCCGTCTCGTTATACAGTCCCAGCAGGCGGATTACGGCGTCGTCGTGCTTCGTCACCGTTTTCAGGTTTTTCTGCATCAGCGCCAGACGTTCGCGGACAGGTTTGCCGATCTTTTCATATAACTGGTCGATTTCGGTAAATACTTTCGGATTGCCGGCATCGACGCGGATGGCGTTCTCGTATTGCGCCACGGCCTGCTCCGTCAATCCGGCGCGGTTGCAGGCAAATCCGAGGTTTCGGTGCACCAACCCGAAGCTGTCATCCAACTGTGCGGATTTCTCCCACGCTTCGATGCCTTCGTCTTTCTGTTCAAGATAATAGAGAAGGTTGCCAAGGTAGAAAAAGCCACGGGCATCGGCCGGATTTTCCGCAAGCGCCGTTTGCAGCAAACTGATTTCTTCCAGACGGAAAGGGAAACAGTAATCGGAGGGCTGCGTGGCCGCCTGTTGCCGGTAATTTTGCGCCGCCTGCCTGTCGCCTTTGAGGGATGCATAATGACCGGCATAATAGTAAACCAGCGGGAAACGGCTGTACGGTTCGCCGGATGCGATGGCTTCCTCGAGCAGCGCCAGCGCTTCGTCGCAGGCACCGATGTTTCCGTAGTCCATCACCATTTCGAGTAATTCCTGTTGCCGGACGATGCCGTCGCCCCTCGAATCGTCGGCTGCGGCAAGGAACCGGGCGCCGTTGCCGGACAGTATCGACATTTCAGCCTGCGCCCAGTAGTCCAGCGGGTCTATTTCGAATACTTTTTTGAGCAGGGCGGATGCTTCAGCCGTTTTGCCCAGTTTGCGGAGGATGTAAGCTTTTACGGTGAGCGCCTTCGTGTTTCGTGCGTTGACATCCAGCGAGGCGTCAATTCCTTCCAGCGCTTTGGCGTAGTCGCCCTGCACGGCAGCGATCTGTGCGAGGGAGAAACAGGCGGGCGACCGGAAAGTCGGGTACCACGTCGCTTTCCAGAAGGCGTCGGCGGCCTCCTTGAAGCGTCCCTGCAACTGGTAAACGATACCCAGATTATACCACGCTTCCGGGTCTTTGACGACGGTGTAGTTTTTCGTCAGACGCTCAACGGCTTTCAACAGATGCTTCTCGGCAAGCGCCCATTTTCCCTGGCGGGCATAGCGGATGCCTACTACCGTATTCACCCTCGAATCGGACGAATCGCGTTTCAGGGCTTCGTTGTAGAAATCCATCGGATTCAGTCGCGCGTTATGAAACTGTTCGATGCGCAAGCCGGTCTGATACAGTTCCTCTACCGTTTCGTATTTCTCTACCGGCTTGACCTGTTCGACGACTTCGGGCATCGGTTTTTCCTCCGGCTTCACCGGCTGGTAGGCGACCAGTTCTTTTCCGCCGGCATCGTAGAGCACAGCCCGCAGGCTGTAGTTGTCGGTCACGGCAGGCAGGTCGATTTCTTTGGCGAACGGTTTGGACGGGTCGATGTCGACGGTTTGTTCAAAGAGCGTCTGTTCGCCGCTTTTCAGCATCACTTTTGCATTTTTGAAGACGGTCGTGGCGTTGAATCCGATAAAGACCTTGCCGGAAGCAAGGCGTTCGAGATTGACGGCAGCGTCGCGGTTTGCGTATTTCACGCCGCGTATTTCCCGGATCGGATACCATATCTGGCTGAACTCGCGTATCTCGCCCGGCCCTATCCAGCTGTAATCCGGCTGGTTGTCGGAGAAGGCGCCGACCATCAGTTCCAGGTAGGGGCCGTCGTTGTCCGACAGCATTTTGTCCCACATCTCACCGCTGGAGTTGTTGCCCCAGAGGAAGAATTTCTTGCCGTTGACGATGTGATGATTGGCTACATGCATCGTTCCGGCGTGTTTCCCGTGGTCGTAACCGGCAAAAAAGTCATCTTCGAAATTCCATGCGAAGATAGACCGCGAACTTGCCGTAAAGTTTTTCCACCAGCCCAGTTCCTTCATCTCGCCCGAACCGCGGACGATTTCGCCCTCCGGCCAGGTAGTAAAAGCCACTTTGGAATGGTCGGTGCCGAACTGCGTCGAGGGCGGGAAAAGCACTTCGTAGTCCTCGCCACAATGTACGGACACATTCGCCCAGAAAAGCATGGACTGAATAAACGGGCTGCGGTTCATGATTCGTACTTTCGCCTCGACAAAGGAACGGTCGGGATACAGCGTCACGCCGATCGACCATTTGAAGCGATGGCGCAGTTCGGTTTCGCCCACCCAGACGGTTTTGCTTCCGTCCGCGTTTTCTTCCATCCGGTAATCAATATCCATAAAACTCGACGGCCGGTGGTGGTGCGGGAAATTCCACTCTACGCCTCCCGAAAGCCACGCACCCAGCATACCTATCAATGCAGGTTTGATACCTGTCTGGCGATAAAAAAACTCATAACCGTTCGTCTTGTCCGTTGCCGAGAAAATTCGGCCGCCAAGTTCGGGTACGACGCTGACTTTTACGTAATCGTTTTCGACGTAGAGCGCTTCGTACGCCTTATCTGTTTTGTTATCCGTCAGAATATCGATCAGGGGATAGGGATAGATGTGTCCCTGGGCGCCCTGGTAGGTGCGTCCGGTGAAGAAGATCGGGTTGATGTCAGGTGTTCCCGTCCGGTAAGTCGGCAATACCAACGGTTTCTTTTCGATTTTTACACTCTGTGCCAAAATGGGGCTTGTGCCTGCACTCCAAAGAAGGAGGATAAATAATAATGATCGTTTCATATATGACTATAATTAAAAATTTCAGATTCAATTCAACATGAAAACACAGTGTACTACACGGTATATCCAATATCCTCTGTGTACTCTGTATCTCCGTGAAGGGAAATGATTCAGTTAATTTTTCCTTTCAAAACATCTGAAAGAAAAAATGACCCTGTTATTTTCTTTTTTTTAAACGTTTGAGAGGAAAAAGATATTGTCATTTTCTTTTATAAAATATTTGAGAGAAAGAAAGACATAGTCGATTTTCCTTTCAAAATATTTGAAGGGAAAAAGACATTGTCGGTTTTCTTTTTCAAAACATTTGAGAATAAAAAGGAGACTGTCTAAACTGCACTGAAAGTCTTTGCACGGGACGCGGTGTGTTGCGATAACAGCAGTGCGTCTCCGTGCAAAGTCTCTGATGTGATTTAGCGTGTCAGGTTCGGATTCAGCATGGCATCCACAGATGGGTAGGGAGCGTACATTCTGGAATCGTCCCAGTCTCCGGTCACATCTACCTTTTCTTTTCGGAAGACGCCCGGGGCGACTTCGATGTCGGGATTCTGTTTCCTGAATTCGAAGTGTTCCCTTACGCGGTTCATCCGGAACATGTCGTGATAGCGCGGCGCCAGGCTGCCCCAATAGTATCCGGCGATTTCCCAGCCGTGTTCGTCGTAGGCAGCTTCGGCCAGCCGTTCGGGCGTCAGGCTACCGGAAGCGATCGGTTCCAGTCCGGCTCTTGTACGCACGCGATTTAGCGCTTCGTAGGCAAACGGGTCGTTTCCGCCCGAACGGCCAATGGCTTCGGCATACCAGCAGTATACTTCCGAGAGACGGATCACCTTGTGCGATTTCTCGCCGATCATGTCGCCCTGGTCATTGCCTTTGGTATAGTCAAATTCCGTTCCGCGATTGCCTTCGCAGGCGGCAAGATACCAGGGATTGCATACGACGCGATCGTCGGCCGTGCCGTAGTTGGGATCCCACCACCAGTCCTGCAGTACGCCCTTCAACAGCGTTTTGGGGGCGAAGGTAGCCTCCTTGCGTGGTCCGTCGGGGAAGTTTTTCCAGAACTTGATTTCTGCGCCCGAGTCGTTCCACCCGCCGCCATGGCTGCCTCCATCCACGTCTTCAATTACGTCGCAGTAGGTTGACATAGCCGATTCGTCCCACGGCCAGTTCATGCTGTAGTATGTGGCCAGCAGCACCTCCGGGTTGTTGTTATTGTACGTCCAGGAGTATACTTTCCAGTATTCGTCCAGCAGTTCGTAGTAATATCCCTGTTCTCTCCGGTCGGAGGCGTCGATTACTTCCCTGGCCTTGCTTGCGGCCTGGGCATAGTACTCGGTTTTGTTGAAGGGCCATCCGGCAAAGGAGAGGTAGACGTAGGCAAGGGTAGCTTTGGCGGCGCCCTGGCTGACGGCGACGTTTCGTCCGTTCATTGACCAGGGTGAGCCTGTCCACTGCGCCGGTAAATCCGTTTCCGCCAGTTTCAGGTCTGCGATGATTTGGTTGAATATGTCTTCTTCCGAGGCGAGCGGTTCTTCATAATTCATCTCATCGGTCAGCACCAGAGGCACTTTACCCCAGCATCGCGTCAGTTGGAAATAGCAGTATGCCCGCCAGTAGGCAGCCTGTGCGATGGTAGTTTTGACTTTCGTGTTCAGACGTGCATCGTCGCCCATGAGTCTGTCAGCATTGTTGATGATGTAGTTGGCGGCTTTTATCGCCTGATAAGTTGCCGTCCATTCATCGTGCAGGCGGGTACTGTTATCGCTGATTTTATAGCAGTCAAATTCCCGGAAGTCCTGCTTGTTGCTGGCCGGGTGGGTAGAGATGTCGTCGCCTGCCCACGGGTGAACCATGTACTGGTTCCTTTCGTTGCGTAATGAAACGCGCCTGTAGAGGGCGTTCAGCGAGAGTTCCAGGTCGTTTTCGCTTCCGAAGAAGGTCGACTGCGCCAGGCGGCCTTTCGGGTCTTCTTCGAGGAAATCGCCACAGGCGAATGTTGACAGTATCAACATCATCATAAATATGGTCTTATAGATTGTTTTCATACATAATCTCTTTTAAATGTTCAATAATTAGAAATCAATTTTCAGTCCGAACGTATAGGTCCGGGGGACAGGATATGCACCCCAGTCTGCACCGTAAAGATAGTTGGTCGTTTCGGGGTCCAAACCTTTGTATTTGGTAAGGGTAAACAGATTCTGTGCACTCAGCGACAGTCTTATGTCTGCTATTTTCACCCATTTTCTGGGAAAACGGTAGGCGATGCTGAAGTTTTTGAGTCGCACGAAGGAGGCGTCTTCGAGGAACTGGCTTGAATTGCCATAATACTTGTTGTCCGAGCTTTTTGCACTTGGGAATTTAGCATCGGCCTTGTTTTCCACCTTGTCCCATCCATCGTAGTAGGCTTCGCGGAGAGTAATGAACATGGATGCGCCAACGATGGCCGACGTTTGCCAGCGGGTGGCATTCAGCCGGTTATGGCCGAACGCCGAATTGAAGAAGGCATTCACTTCAAGATTTTTCCATGCGAAGGAGTTGTTCCATCCGAAAGACCATTTGGGATCGGACTGTCCGGTGATGATGCGGTCGTCGCTCGAAGGGTCGTTCGTCACGGAGCCGTCGGCTTTGCGATACAGGTTCACGCCAGTCTTTTCGTCGATGCCTACCCAGTCGAACACAAGGAACGAACCGATCGGGTAACCCGGTTTCAGGATGGACGACTGTTCGATGATGCCGGAAATCCGGTCGCCCAATATTTCCTTTTCGCCTGCCAGATCAATCACTTCGTTTTTCAGATAAGTGCCGGTGAGGGTTGTCTCCCATCTGAAATCGTTCGTCTGAACAGGAAGCGCATTCACCAGCAGTTCCACGCCGGTGTTTCGCACATGCCCCTGGTTCACCCAGAATGTGCCGCTGCCGTTGTAGTCGGGAATACTTTTCTTGTTGAGCAGATTTTTCGTATCTTTCAAAAACCAGTCGAAGGTGACGTTCACTTTCTGTTTCAGTATGCTGAAATCGAAACCGACGTCGAACTGATTGGTTCTTTCCCACTGCACATTGGGGGTAGCTACGGTATTGGCCCAGTAGCCGGTGTATTTGGTAGACGTACCGTAGGCGTAAGCATTGCTCGAAAGCATACCCAGCGTCTCGTAGGAATCAATGGCCTGATTACCGATCACACCGGCGCTGACACGCAGTTTCAGTTGCTGGAAATAGTCCAGGTCTTTCAGGAAATCTTCTTCGGCAATATTCCACGCCAAAGCGCCCGAAGGGAAGTATCCCCATTTATTCTCGTCCTGGAATTTGGAAGATCCGTCGGCGCGTAGGGATGCCGTTGCCAGATATTTGCCCTGGTATCCGTACTGCGCCCTGCCAAGCACGGAAGCCATCGCATTGCCCGAATAGCTGTTGGCTGCGTCGCGGGTCGAAGCCAGTCCTACGTTCCAGTACCCCACCGTTTCGGTCAGCAGGTTGTTGCCGCTGATCTGGATGCGGTTCCACTCGCTTTTGCTCAGTTCCAGCACGCCCATGGCCGTAATGGAATGGTCGCCGATACGTTTCGAATAAGTCAGGTTGTTCGTGTTCTGCCACGACAGCGTCTTATCCGTAGTGTTCGACATGGAACTTGCTGCTCCGGGATAGCGGGATGCGGAATTAAATTCGTAGGAGGGATTGTCATTGTAGTTGAGGCCTCCCTGTACGGACAGGGTCAGCCCGTCGATGATGTTGAAAAGCAGGTTCACATTCCCAAAGAGATAGTTGTGATAATTATTCGCATCCTTCTCCGCCAGTTCGGCATACGGATTATGGTCGATGTTATTCCATGAATCATCGTTGTAGATACCCGTATCAGGATTTTTCAGTTGACGGATGGTAGGCGAATAATTGATGGCGCGTCCGAGATCGGCACTCGTATTGTGCCTCTTGTCTCTTGCCAGCCGCAAGTCGGTTGTCAGATGCAGCCACTTGGTCACTTCGGTGTCGAAATTGGAACGGAACTGGTAGCGGTTGTATTTGGCAAAAACCGTGATTGCCGTCTGGTCGAGTATATCTGCGGAAACCAGATATTTGGTGGCTGTTGTTCCACCGGAAATACTTAACTTGTATTCCTGGTTGTGACCGGTCTGCGTCATCAGGTCCTGCCAGTCTATTCCCTGCTTGCCATCTTTGTAGAGTTGCAGGTCTGCGTCGGAAATAGTTCCGGAGCCTTTGATGTCGTTCAGCGCCAGGGCATATTCATAAGGATTTAACAACTCAAACTTTTTGGTTATTTCCGAGAAGCCCTGATTCGTTTCGAAGGTAATCTGCGCCCGGCCGTCCTTTCCTTTCCGGGTAGTAACCAGCACTACACCGTTAGCACCGCGCGAACCGTAGATAGCCGTTGCCGAAGCATCTTTCAGCACTTCGATTGATTCCACGTCGGACATGTTTACAGCTCCGGCGCCGATGATGCCGTCTACGACATACAGCGGGTCGTTACTCTTGTTCAGCGATGCTGCGCCGCGTATGCGAATCCTCGTGCCGTCGCCAATCATACCGGTTGTGCTCGTCACCTGTACGCCGGCCATGCGGCCTTGCAGCGCATCATCCAGACGGATTACAGGCTCGGCGTTGAACTGCCTGTTTGTAACGGAGGCTACGGAACCGGCCAGGTCGGACTTACGCACCGTGCCGTAACCGATAACTACGACTTCTTCAAGCGCCTGGGTATCCTCTAATAATTTGATTATAAAGGAATTGCCCCCCCCCACGGATGCGCTGACTTCCTGCGTAACGTACCCGATAAAAGACACTTGCAGGATGGCATTGTCCGAAACGTTCAGCGAGAAATTGCCGTTCAGGTCGGTCACCGCTCCGTTTGTCGTGCCTTTTTCGATGATGTTTGCACCGATAATCGGCTCGTCCCGGGTGTCGATTACCGTACCGGTTATTCGCCGGCCGGTTTGCAGGAGGGCGGCATTGTCGGCCGCCGGAAGTTCTTCCCTGTAGATAATGATGTGTTTATCCTTGATTTCATATTGCAGTCCCTGGTTTTCCAGGACTTTGTCAAGGATAGTTTCCACGGTCTGCTGACGTGCCTGTACGGATACGATTTCCTTCAGATTCACGTCTTTAGTCAAATAGATAATGGAAAACTCGGAGTTTTTCTCAATCTCCTCAAAAACGACAGCCAGGGTTTTGTTTTTCAGGCTCAGGTCAAAGCGGACTGTCTGAGAATAGCTTGAGATTGCCATTATACTGGACACGGCGAATGTCCACAAGAGAAATATGTTTCTCACCACATTCATAATTTTTCGGCTCCTTGATATGCCAGAGCCATAATTTACATTCATAATGATTTCTTTTTTTTATTAACAATAAATTTCTTTTTTGCAGCGGATTTTTCCTGTCTTCGATGCGAAGGCAACCGCCTTTTTCTCCTTCCGCTGCGGGCGGGGAAGAAGGCTGTTTTTACGTGATATTACTTTCTTTTTTTCATCATAGGCATGTTATATTTAGGGGTTAATTTTCTGTTATTTCGATCACATTGTTGCGCTTTGTGTATTTCCAGGTGCGTTTGTACGACAGTTTGTCGAGGATTTGTTCGATATTTTCGCCGTACTTGAACAGGGCTGCGTAGCTCTCGTTTTTGATTTTGCCGGAGATACGTATGTCGACATTGAAACGGCGCCTGAGTATGACGGCTATTTCGTCCAGTGTCTGATTTCTGAATGTCAGTATGCCGTCTTTCCACGACGTGTACTCCTGCGCGTTCACGATTTGGCGGCGTATTTCGCCCGTTTCGTTGTTCAGAATCAGTTGCTGTTGAGGTTCCAGCGTGAAGCCTTCGCCGGTTTTTTCGTCGGCGGGGATGGCTTTGATGCGGCCTTCTTCGAGTGTCAGGACGGTATGCGTGTCGTCGTCGTAGGCCTTGAAGCCGAAGCGCGTGCCGAGCACTTTGATGGAAATGTGGGCGGAATTGACGGTAAAGGGTATGTTGTTGCGGACAATGTCGAAAAATCCTTCGCCGGAGAGAGTGACCTGGCGGCTGTCCTCGAACAGTGCCGGATAAGTCAGCCGGGAGCCGCCGTTGAGGGTTGCCTGTGAGCCGTCGGGCAGTGTGATTCGGGCGACGGTGCCGTAGGGGACGGTTACTTCTACCGGATTTTGCGCTGACGGATGTTTGCCGGAACGGACGCCGAGCAGGTAGGCGACGCAGGTCGCCGAAAGGATGACGGACAGGGCTATTGCGGCTGCGTACAGATGTTTGGCGTGCACTTTGCTTTTGTGTTTCAGTGCCGTGTCCGCATGGATTTTCCGAACGGTACGGGTATAGATGTCTTCCTTGCCGTCGTGCATCTGCTGTGTCGCCACAGGGTATCCGACTGCATGGATTGCCTGCAGGGTCTTCGCGCAGATTTCTTCTGTTGCGTCTTCCGTATTATTATGTTTCGAATCCATGTTCATCGTTTCTGTTTATTTTTTACCATCCTTGCTTTTGAATCTTTGATTTATTGAATCCATGCACACAAAACTGTGCCGTATGCAATAATAAAGAGTGTCGATATGCGCAATACTTATATGGGGTCGGTTATTTTTTAGTTTTTTACGTTTTGTAGTTGGATTCGGCATATTGCCGTTTCACGATTTCGGTGATTTTGCGGATGGCGTTGTTCATCTGCTGGGCTACGGAGCCTTCCGTAATCGAAAGGACTTCCGCTATTTCACGATATTTCATCTGTTCTTCCTTCGCCATGAGGAAAATCAGTTTGCATCGCGGCGGCAGCGCCTCGACAGCCTTCCGGTAGATGACGAGCATTTCGTCGTCGATAAATTCGGCGTCCGTGGTATCTATCTGCAGTTCGACCGGCATGTCGTCGATGGAAACGAAGTTGTATTTTTCCTTTTGCTTCAGAAAATGGTATACCTCGTTGCGGCAGACAATGAACAGCCATGATTTGAGGTTTTCTACCGTGACGAGCGATTCCCGGTGTTTCCATATCACATAAAAGACTTCGGATACGACTTCCCTGCAGTCTTCCGAAGCCGACAGAAAACACCGGACGAATTGATATACGACAGGGTATACAATATCATAAAACGCTCTGAAGGCAACATGATCGCCCTCTGCAGTCTTCTTCAGCAACAGTTCCGGTATTAAATTGTATTTTTCCATATCTCAGGTGCAATTCGTCATTTTCGTCTTGATTTTCATGCGGCAATAAATATATAGATAAAGAGTGGAAGAAACATCTTTTATTATAAAGAAAATTTCATTTTTACGCATAATTAACCCATCCCGAATCTTGAATTTTGAATCTTGAATTTATTTCCTACCTTTGCCGCATTCAAAATATAATTTTTCGATAAATGAGTAAACACGATTTATGTTGTATCGGTCACATCACGCACGACAAGGTAGTGACCCCAAAGAGTACTGTGCACATGCCCGGCGGGACATCTTTTTATGTTTCACACGCCATCCGTCATCTGGGAAACATTGATTATGCCTTGGTAACGGCCATCGCCGAAGCCGACATGGATGCAGTGACAGACCTGACAGACAGCAGTATGAACGTCACCGTACAGTCCGATACTTTATGCGGTGGAGGGCAATATTCTGCTAATCATTCTATTAACATTAACGTTACTGTACTGCCCAGTGCCTGTTCGGTCTATTTCGAAAACATCTACGACGAGAACCAGGACAACCGCAGGCAGCGCGTCCTCTCGAAAGCCGACCCTTTTACCGTCGGACAGTTGAGAGGCGTCGAGGCGCGGATTTTTCACCTCGGCGCATTGCTGGCAGACGATTTTTCGCCCGACGTCGTACGTTATCTTTCGGAAAAAGGGCTTGTCTCGATCGATTCGCAGGGCTATCTGCGCGAAGTGCAGGATACGAAAGTCTACGCCGTCGACTGGAAGGAGAAGGAGAAGGTATTGCAATACGTTCATTTCCTCAAAGCCAATGAGCACGAAATGAAAGTGCTTACAGGCTATTCCGACGTGTCTTCGGCAGCACGAACGCTCTACGGATGGGGTGTGAAGGAAGTATTGATTACGCTGGGCAGTATGGGTTCGGTACTCTACGACGGGACAGCGTTCTACCGCATACCGGCCTTCAAACCGCGCGAAATCGTGGATGCGACGGGGTGCGGCGACACGTATATGGCCGGCTATCTGTACCAGCGGGCGAAAGGCGTGGACATGAACGGAGCCGGACATTTTGCAGCGGCGCTGTCGACCCTGAAAATCGAACGCTCAGGCCCTGCCAGGGCAACCGTCGAAGACGTGATCCGTTGCCGGGACACAGCGGAAAAGATCGAAGGCCCCATTCCGTAACCCTCATTCGACATACGGTCTAAATGCCTTCAATTCGCGGCGCAGGATTTGCGAGCGGTTGTCGGTGACCCGCTCCAGCAGTTGCAGGAAGCGTTTGCCGTGATTCATTTCGACGGTATGACACAGTTCGTGCAGCAGGACATAGTCGATCAAGTGTTCGGGAAGCAGCAGCAGAGAAAGCGACAGACTGATGTTTTTTCGCGAGGAGCAACTGCCCCAGCGCGTTTTTGTGTCGCGTATCTTCACGTCCGCATAGTGAAATCCGTGCCGTTCGGCCAAGGCCTCTATCCGTGCGGGCAGGATGCGGCAGGCTTCGTGGCGAAGCGCCTTTTTCAGCATTTGCCGGAGAAGTTGCTGCACCCGTTCATCCTCAAAGTCGGTGCCGTCGGGACAGGCGATATGCAGTACGTCATCTTTCAGCGTCGTGTAGAAATTCGCCCGCGGCGTACGGAAGATGTGCAGCCGGAAAGTCAGCGTCTGCAGAGTCGAATCTTCGTTCAGCGATCTGCGTTCCGGCGCCGCATCCAGTAGCCGGAGGAGTTTGCCGTGCATCCGGCGGATAAAGGCAATCATATCTTTTTCCGTCCCGTACAGAGGCATGGTTGCGAATACCCGGCGGTCTTTGACGCGCAGGATGTTGCGTTGCGCCCGCGGGCTGCGGCGAAGCACGACGTCGCCCAGGCCTTCGATGTAAACCGTTTTTTCCATATTCGGACGACAAAAATAATGCTTTTCAGCATAATTTCGTCCCTTTTTCGTACCTTTGTCCCGTCATTTAAGATTTTATATTGAATATTGATCACATAATTAATTGAAGCATGAACAAGAAAGCATTATTGATTATATGCGACGGCTGGGGTATAGGCGACCGCCGGAAAGACGATGTAATATACTGTACGCCCACACCATACTGGGACTACCTGCTGTCGAACTATCCCCATTCGCAGTTGCAGGCGTCGGGCGAAAACGTCGGGTTGCCCGACGGACAGATGGGCAATTCCGAAGTAGGTCACCTCAATATCGGCGCAGGCCGGATTGTATACCAGGATCTGGTGAAAATCAACATTGCCTGCCGCAATAATTTCATCCTTGAGAATCCCGAAATCAAGCGCGCCTGCGAGTATGCCCGGACGAACGGGAAACAGATTCACTATCTCGGACTGGTATCCGACGGCGGCGTGCACAGTTCGATGGAACACCTCTTCAAGTTGACGGAAATCGCACAGACGTACGGCATCGACCGGTCATACGTCCACTGCTTTATGGACGGACGCGACACCGATCCCCGCAGCGGAAAGGGATTCATCGAACAACTCGAAAATCATCTGAAAAAAACGGGCGGAAAGATTGCCTCCATCGTGGGACGCTATTACGCCATGGACCGCGACAAGCGCTGGGAACGCATCCGCGAAGCGTATGATCTGCTGGTGAAAGGCGTCGGCCGGCCGGCGGAATGCATGGTCGCGGCGATGGAAGAATCTTATGCCGAAGGCGTCACGGACGAGTTTGTCAAACCCGTCGTACACGTTGAGAACGGACGCCCGGTTGCCGTCATCGAAGAGGGCGACGTCGTGATATTCTTCAACTTCCGCAACGACCGCGCCAAGGAACTGACCGTCGTCCTGACGCAGCGCGACATGCCCGAAGCCGGCATGTTAACCATCCCCGGATTGCAGTATTTCTGTATGACGCCCTACGACGCCACCTTCGAAGGCCTGCACGTGCTTTTCGACAAGGATAACGTCGACAACACACTGGGCGAATATCTGGCCTGTCAGAAACGGAAACAGCTGCACATTGCCGAGACGGAGAAGTATGCGCACGTGACGTTTTTCTTCAACGGCGGCCGCGAAGCGCCCTTCGAAGGCGAAGACCGCATCCTGGTGCCGTCGCCGAAGGTGGCAACCTACGACCTGAAACCGGAAATGAGCGCCTTCAAAGTGAAGGACAAACTGGTCGAAGCCATTGCGACGGAGCAGTACGATTTCATCGTCTGCAACTATGCCAACGGCGACATGGTCGGGCATACGGGCGTGTATGCGGCCATCGAAAAGGCCGTCATTGCCATCGACGCCTGCCTGCGCGAGACGGTCGAAGCGGCAAAGACCCACGGATACGAAGTGATTGTCATCGCCGACCACGGCAATGCCGACCACGCGCTCAACGAAGACGGCTCGCCCAACACGGCACATTCGCTCAATCCTGTGCCTTTCGTGTACATCTCACCGAACGCGGCAGCCCGCACGTACGACGGCATTCTTGCCGATGTAGCGCCCTCGATTCTGCACATACTCGGACTTGCGCAGCCGGCCGAAATGACGGGGCGCAACCTGATTGACTGACATTCCTGCACGCGGAGAATTGCTGCAGATCGATCACACATTAGTCAGCCTCGACCTGATAGAACGCTGTTTCGTCTGCGACGTGGCGAAGTGTCGCGGCGCGTGCTGCGTCGAAGGCGATGCGGGCGCACCGCTCGAAAAGGATGAATTTGACATCCTGCGCAGCATCCTGCCTGCGGTGTGGGACGACCTCGCGCCCGCTTCGCAGGCGGTTATCCGCAAACAGGGCGTCGCGTATGTCGACGTGGAAGGCGACGTCGTGACTTCGATCGTCGACGGAAAAGATTGCGTTTTTACCTGCCGCGATGCGGACGGCATCTGCCGGTGCGCCATCGAGAAGGCTTTCCGCGAACGGAGGATCGGATTTCTCAAACCTCTATCCTGCCATCTGTATCCCCTGCGCGTCACACGCTACAAAACTTTTACCGCCGTCAACTACAATCGCTGGAAGATATGCCGCACCGCCGAGATTGCAGGCGAACACATGCAGACGCCCCTCTACCGCTTCCTGCGCGAACCGCTGATCCGCAAGTTCGGACAGGTATGGTACGAACAGCTCGACCTCTGCGCCCGGGAATATCTGAAACGGAAGCATCACAGCGAAAACCAGTAATTGAGTTTAAGCATGAACGTATTGTCGGGTATGCAGTCGAACAGCGCCTGCGTGTTGCGGTTAAAGGAGGCGACGTAATCGTTTGTCCTGCCCGAACGGTTTTGCGCCCAAACCAGATAGGCGACCGAGTTCGGGCGGTATTCCCATCGCATCACCAGATTGAACCGAAATTCGCGAAAACTGAAGTCGGGATTGTTGAAGCTGTATTTCCGGCCTCCGTCGCCGGTCACGCTGTATCGGTTGTCGTCGGCGCTGTAGGCCAACATGCTGTCGTCAAGCAGGTCGAAACGGCGGGCATATTCCTTGGCGACCGTGTTCGTCGCCCGTTTAAACTCGCTGTATTTTCCCGTCGAGATGAAGGGATTGCCGTAGAACCGTATCGACAGGTCGGGCGTGATGCTGTAATCTATCCGCAGGGTGATTCCGGTGATTTGCTGCCGGAGCGCACCCATTACGTACACCGTGCCGCCCGATACAGGCACGGACCTCCCGACGTATTCCAGTCCCAGATTGCGGTAGGTATAGTCCCATACGGCAGACAGTCCCAGATTGGAAATCGGGCGACAGTTTGCCTGAAGCGACAGATACTGTGCATACCGCTTTTCGCCGAACATTGTCCCGTGATAGGCCTGCGCCCAGACTTTTCTGGAGTTATCGGTTTCGATGTTCAGGTCTGTACCCCAGCGCGGGTTGAGTTTCACCGGCGGTCCGCCGCGGAGCATGCCGTTGTTGACTTGGCACGATTCGTAAAATCCTTCCACATACAGAAACCATTTGTTGATGAAGGCCATGTTTGCCTCCAGCCCGAAAACGCCATACGTGGTTGTGCCGCCGTAGTCCCATTTGAAGTTGTAGAAAGAGTCGAAGGTATAGCGACGGAAGATGCCTTTCGGCGTGTTTTCCACACAGGCGATCCACCCGTTTATCCGCTTCTCGTCGGCGTCTTGCAGGTAGCCGGCATCGTTCGATTCGAAGCTGGGCGATCGCCATGAAAACGTGTGCGCCGTCTGCCATTTGCTTTCGCCGCCCTTACCCACCCTGACAATGCCCGACGTGCCGGACAGGTACGTGCGCGAACTGTCGACCTCCACATGCGCGGCACCTTCGCGCTGGAAATTGTGTACGGCCGAACGCTGTACGGCGACGAGCGCGTCCTTTTCACCTTCGACATGACTGTATGACATGCTTCCGCGTATGTAATAGTTGCGTTTCAGGAAATACTGTTCGAAGTCAAACGTGCCCGTATATGCGTTGCGCACGAGCGACGACAAATGGTCGTCCTTAATCAGGCGGTTGACGGACGTTGCCAGGCCGCCGATCACGGTGTTGCCTCCGTTCATGTCCTGCTGCAGTCGGACAGCCGAGTAGCTCGCGAAAGGCTGCGCAGTCATTTTGTATTCCCTGCCGTCCGGTTCGGTGATGCTTGCCGACTCTTTCGCGGTGAGGCTGTTGAGCAGGCCTGCGGACAGACCGTTCTTCGTCTTGCCCGATACTTTCATGGCGCTGATGATGTGCGTCTGCTGGGGGACGTCGCTGTATCGCCCGTCTTTCTCTTCGGGACGCCATGAAGGAGGCGAACCGATGCGGCGCGAGTAAAACATCGCCCCGTCGGCAACCGGCATGTTCGTAAATATGTTTTTCCCTTCGAGAAAGAACGGACGTTTCTCGTCGTAGTAGGTCTCGTATGCCGTCAGGTTGATTGTCGAGGGATCGGCTTCCACCTGTCCGAAGTCGGGATTGAGCGTGAAGTCGAGTGTGAAGTCGCTCGAAAGTCCTATCTTGCCGTCCATTCCGGCGCCGTATTCCAGGCGGCTGCCCCTGGCGTACGGATTGCCGTCCTCTGCGGGCGAGCGACTGTACTTGAGCGACGTGTAGGGCATAAGCTCGATATGGCGCGAGCGGGGCAGTCCGGAAATGCCCGTCAGCCGCGCGAACGAATATACATATCCTTTGTTCGACCTCGGGATAAGGTGGAGATGCGACTGTTCCTGTTTCCTGTCGATGCTGCGGAGAGCATGAAAGCCCCACTCCTGCGTTTCTTCGGCAGAATAGCGCAGTTGCGAGAGCGGGATGCGTATTTCGGCATACCAGCCTCGACCGTCGACCGACGTTTTGCCGTCCCACACCACGTTCCATGTCTCGTCGTCATCGTCGCTGTTAAAGACAAGCAGGTCACAGCGCGTCCCGCCGGCCGTCAGCACAAAACAGAAGCCGGTGCGCCGGTCGGCATAACTGTCGAACATGATGCCCACCCAGTCGCCCTTTATCTGGTCGCGCGGCGTCGTCCAGCGATTAATCTTTTCCGGTTCGGTGTCGTATGCGCGAAAGGCTACATATATATTATGGTTATCGTAGAGAATCTTTACATGTGTTTCCTCGGTTTCCGGTTTGCCCTCGTCGGGTTGCTGCTGAGTGAACGCACCCGACCATTCACCTTCGCTCTCCCAACATGCGTCGTCCAGTACGCCGTCGATATGCGGCGCCACAGTCGTCCGCACCGTACGGTAAGAACCATTGACGATGCTGTCCGCCGTCTGCCCCTTTGTGTGCATCATACAGACGAATCCGATTGCCATGACTGCAATTCTTCTTTTCATTTCGTAACAAAATTAGTGTTTCTGTTCATAAGACGTAATTTCTCATGAAATGTAACATGAAAACCGCCTGTTTCGCAAAATTATTTTTTTTGCAGGTGTTTTCTTTACGCTTTCACCGGAGGCTCTTGAATTTTTGAGTCTTTGAACGGTTCATTTAATGCACAAAATCATGCCGCGCGCAGTGTACTGCCTGTTTTGCCGAGTTACGATTAGCTGTTTTTCGGTCGCTCCGGTACGGAAAAGTGACCCATCCTGTGTGGCCTGCCACCGCGGATTGCGGGAGGACTCCGCACCTTGTGAGAAAGAGTGCTGCATGTTGCAGGAAGGTTCCCAACATTGTTGGAATGGCTGCCGCAGCGCTGCGGGAGGCAATCACGCCAAGCGGAACTGCCTGCTGCAAACTGTTGCCGGCTTCGACACAATATATGGCTCAACGCCGGATGGAAACGAGGGTTATTGCTACGACAAACCTTTCAAGGTTTCAAAACCTGTAATAAATTAAACTCCAAGTAAATATTCCGGAATGATTCAGACAGAAATACAATGATTTGCAACAGGTAACAGGATTGCAAAACAAACATAAAGGAGTTAGAATGTAGTGTTTTTATTGTTAAATCAGCAAATAATCATACCTTTGCTAAAAATTTCAAGACATAAAACAATTGCGAGAAGAACGGCAAATGCCACAGCGACAATTTGCTTCGGTATTGCACATTGACACCGCTACTTATTGCAAAATAGAGAAAGGCGAGCGGCGTGTCAAAACTGAGCAGGTTGTAATTATTGCTGATATTAAAAATACAGATAATTCATAATGAGCAGAGAACAACAGCGAGCGGAGCTCCACCGCACAATTTGGAAAATAGCCAACGACCTGCGCGGCAGTGTTGATGGTTGGGATTTTAAGCAGTATGTACTTGGTATTCTGTTTTATCGCTTTATCAGCGAGAATATTACCGATTACCTCAACCAGCTCGTACATAAAACAGGCAATGCCGATTTTGACTATTTAAAAATTGACGACGCAACGGCTGAAAATGCACGGCAATCGACAATAGAGGCGAAGGGCTTTTATATCTTGCCTTCGGAACTCTTTGAAAATGTACGGACAAAGGCAAAAGCAGACCAAAACCTGAATGAAACGCTCGAACAGGTTTTCAAACACATTGAAAGTTCTGCCGTTGGTTTCGACAGCGAAAACGACTTGAAAGGTTTGTTTGACGATGTTGATGTGAACAGCAACAAACTCGGCGCAACTGTGCCGAAACGCAACGAATTGCTCGTAAAACTGCTTGATGCTGTTGGCAATATGGATTTGGGCAATTTTCAGGACAACAATATCGACGCTTTTGGCGATGCTTACGAGTATCTTATGCAGATGTACGCAAGCAACGCAGGCAAATCCGGCGGCGAGTTTTACACACCGCAGGAAGTCGCCGAATTGCTGGCAAAAATTACAATTGTGGATACCACACGCAGGAGCGACCCTTGCGGTCGCCCGATACAATTCAAAGAATCTGTAAACAAAGTTTACGACCCCTGTTGCGGCAGCGGCGGTGTGCTGTTGAAATTTGCCAAAATTCTCGGAAAAGATAATATCCGTCAGGGTTTCTTCGGGCAGGAAATCAACATTACCACCTACAACCTGTGCCGTATCAATATGTTTCTGCACGACATAAATTTCGAGAAATTCAATATCGCGCACGGCGACACGCTCATTGACCCGCAACATTGGGACGATGAACCGTTTGAGGCAATCGTCAGCAATCCGCCCTATTCGATTCAATGGGCAGGCGACAGCAATCCGCTGCTGATTAACGACCCGCGTTTTGCGCCTGCCGGAGTGCTTGCCCCGAAAAGCAAGGCGGATTTGGCTTTTACGATGCACATGTTGAGTTGGCTCGCTACCAACGGAACGGCGGCGATTGTAGAATTTCCGGGTGTACTCTACCGCAGCGGAGTGGAACAGAAAATCCGCAAATACCTGATCGACAATAATTATATTGATTGCGTCATTCAGTTGCCCGCCAATCTTTTCTTTGGCGTTTCCATTGCCACCTGCATTATTGTACTGAAAAAATCGAAAACCGATAATGCCACGCTCTTTATTGACGCTTCAGCTGAATCAGTGCATAGCGGCAACAAGGAGAAACTTTCGCCTGAAAATCTCGACAAAATTCTGAACGCTTATACTGAAAGACAAGATATTGAATATTTTGCCAGATTAGTGCCGAATGCCGACATTGCCGCCAACGACTACAACATAGCCGTTTCGTCATACATTCAGCTCGAAGATACCAGCGAAGCAGTGGACATTCAGGAATTAAACGCTAAAATTGCGCAAATTGTAAAGAGGGAAGATGAGTTAAGAAAGGCGATAGATGAGATAGTTAACGATTTGGAAAATAACAAATAAAAAATATGGATAAATTAAGAATCACTCAATACAAAACTTCGTTTGATGCTATTGTGCAGCATATTGAAAACGAACAGAAAGAACAAGTAGAAGTATGGTTCGCAAGAGAA
>JAISXP010000180.1 GCA_031270465.1 Tannerella sp.
GTTTTTCCCTTACCGGAAGCGGGATCGACCGTAAAATCTTTTACATCAGCCATATTTCCACCAAAATAACGTTCTAACCCTTCTGCTTCCAAATGCCATTCGTCCATACCGTTGCAAGAAACCGTGAACTCCTTATTTTCATCTTTTTGAGTAAAGGTTAATTCTGTCTTGTCAACACTTAATTCTTCGTTTTTGCTGCAGCTTGCCGGCAAGAAGCATACGACTGCAATGATCGCTAATCCGCCTGCCAAATAATACATTTGTTTCATGATTATGATATTTTTTGAATAATAAAAGAACTCTTTGTGAACATTAGATGCAATAACCGGCAAATTCGCTGCATCCGCTATCTAAAAAAACCTTCTCTTTGAAGCGCAAAGATTCCGTTACCCTCGCCGTTCCGCCCCCAGTTCCTATAAAATGCTTATTGTCCGTCCCAATAACGGTTACGGACTGTCCGGACCGGCAATCAGCGCTTTTATAAAACAAAAAATAAACCATCCGCAAACCGACGGCTTAAAAATCATCCCCAAAATAAAACCCAAAAACGCCCCGAAACCGGCTTTAAACGCTTCGGGCGCTTTTTTCCCGGCAAACAGCAACTCGCCAAGCACAGCGCCTAAAAACGGCCCGATAATCACGCCCCACGGAATGCATACCGTACTTCCCATTCTACATTCAGGGGAAACAGTATCTTTTCCAATACTTACTTTTCTGATATCATGATATGCAAAGATACGCTTTTCCACACAATTCACAGTACAATCTAAAATTCAAAGATTCAAGGGTTTTCGGCAGGAGCACCCTGTGTGTCAATGAGCATGTTTATCCCGTGTGCAGTATAATCGGCATTCCTGACGGGATGCCTGCGCACCTGTCAAATCGTGAATTTAATTCACAAAATCATGCGATGAGCAGTATATGACGAATAATATTCGTATTTTTGTCACCGTATATTTTTTACTGTTATAATGATGCGATTATTGATATTTATTTTCATTGGAATATGGACATGCACTGTACCGGCAACAACGGCGCAGGATGGCCGCCGTCCGACGGTGGGAGCCGAACGTTTGGCGGTGATGATATCACTTCTGGAGGGCAAACGTGTGGGGCTTGCCGTGAACCGTACATCCGTTGTCGGAGAGCGGCAGACGTTTTTGCCGGATACCCTGCTTTCTCTCGGAATAGACGTGCGGAAAATCTTTGCTCCCGAGCACGGGTTTCGCGGATCGGAAGAAGCGGGAGCCGCCATTGCCGACCATTGCGATGTAAAAACCGGCCTTCCCGTGGTCTCGCTCTACGGCAAAAACCATTCGCCCGACGCCGCCCAGTTGAAGGATGTGGACGTGATTGTCTTTGACATGCAAGATGTCGGGACACGTTTTTATACCTACATCAGCACTATGCACTGCCTGATGGAAGCTTGTGCCGTACACGGGAAAAAGTTTATCGTGGCAGACAGACCCAATCCGAACGATTACGTGGACGGCCCCGTCCGCAGGGAAGGGTTCAAATCGTTTGTCGGCATGCATCCCATCCCTGTACTTCACGGGCTTACGGTCGGCGAACTTGCCCGGATGATTAACGGCGAGGGATGGCTGGACGCACAGGGAAAGACGTGCGACCTGACGGTGGTGACCCTCGTCGGATGGAATCACGGCGACGCCTGTCACTTGCCCGTGCCGCCTTCGCCCAATCTCCCCAACGAACAGGCTGTCAGGCTGTATCCGTCGTTATGTTTTTTTGAGGGGACGAGTGTCAGTGTGGGACGCGGGACACATTTTCCTTTTCAGGCCCTGGGCTATCCCGACGGGAACGCGGGCACATACGTTTTCACGCCAAAGTCGTTACCCGGATTCGACAGCAATCCGCTGCATCGGGACAGGCGCTGCTACGGTATCGATTTGCGCGAGACGGCGTTCGAGGGCGGACTGTCTCTCCGGTTCGTACTCGATTTCTTTGGCAGGCTGAAAAGGGATGAAAAGACGTTCTTTGCCCGTCCGCAATGGTTTGACCTGCTGGCTGGTACGGATGCCCTGCGGAAACAAATCGTCGCAGGACTTGCCGAAGACGAGATACGCGCATCATGGCAGGCCGAACTGGAGGCATATAAGAAAATGCGCAGTAAATATTTGCTTTATAATGACTTTAGATAATCCCCATATATTCGCAACGTGAAAAAAAAACTGATATATGCCGTCAAACTTCTTTTCGTTTTTTTCAGCCTGGCGTGGACAGGGTGGGCGGTGTCGTGCAAGCCGGACAGGCAACCCGAGCCGCCAACTGACTACTCGTCTGTCGTGGATACGGGTGCATATTTTCTGGATATTTGCGTCGATTCGCTGGATATCAATGACCATGCTGTTCATTCGGGCGACAATCTGTCGCTCATGTTCGAGCGGCTGGGACTGTCGTCATTGCAAACCGACAGCATCGTCAAGGCGACAGCAGGCTTTATCGATCCGAAAAAAATCCGTGCAGGCAACCGATACTATACCCTGACGACGCGCGAGGCGAAACCGCAGGTCAAATATATCATCTTCGCCAGGACGCCTGTCGACCACGTAGTCGTCGACCTGTCATATCCACCTCCCGGAGCATATCTGTTCCGGAAAGAAGTCCTGCTGCGGCAGCGCTATCTGGCGGGCAGCGTCAAATCGTCTCTCTGGAACGAAATCAGAAATCGCGGCGTCGATCCGGTTCTCGCTATCCGGCTTGCCGACATATATGCATGGCAAATAGACTTTTTCTCCCTTCAGCCGGAAGATTCGTTTCAGATACTTTATACCGAAGCATTTATTGACAGTGTTATTCCGATGGGCATCCTGTCCGTCGACGGCGCTGTTTTCGTTCACGGAGGGCAGTCGTTTCTGGCCGTTCCCTTCGAGCAGGACAGTGTACCGGAATTTTTCGACGTCGACGGTCAAAGCCTCCGCAAGGCTTTTCTGAAAGCGCCGCTGGATTTTTTCCGTATCACGTCGCGTTTCTCCCATTCGCGTTTTCATCCCATCCTCAAGCGCTACCGTGCGCATCACGGCGTGGACTATGCTGCGCCAGCGGGGACGCCGGTCAAGACCATCGGCGACGGAAAGGTCGTTGCCCGGGGGGTCGAACAGGGCGGTGGAGGCAATTATCTGAAGATACAGCACAACGGCACGTATACGACCTCCTACATGCACCTGAGCCGGTTTGCCGGAAACGTCAGCGCCGGCAAATATGTCCGGCAAGGAGAAGTGATTGGCTACGTGGGTTCTACCGGGCTGTCCACCGGCCCGCACCTCGATTTCCGCGTATACAAAAACGGGCAAGCCATCGACCCGCTCAAGATGGAATCGCCGCCATCTCATCCCGTCAAACCCGAACTGCGGGACAGTTTTGAATACGTCAAACAGCAACTGCTGGATAAAATCCGAACGCTGAGTGCGTCGCAGGACACGTCTGCATATAATAATCAAACAATAAATAATTAATCAAAAATGAAATTCATAGGCAACATTCTCTGGCTCATCTTTGGTGGCCTGCTGACCGCCATAGAATATGTGATAGCAAGTTTTTTTCTGATGATTACCATCATCGGCATACCTTTCGGCATACAGACACTCAAACTGGCACTGCTGGCATTGTGGCCGTTCGGCAGCAAAGTCGTCGAAACGGGAAATACCAGCGGCTGTTTCTCGCTTCTGATGAATATCATCTGGATTCTCGTCGGTGGTCTGTGGATATGTCTGACGCATTTTTTCTTCGGCCTGCTGCTTTGTGTCACACTCATCGGTATACCTCTCGGGAAGCAGCATTTCAAAATGGCAGCGCTTGCGCTTGCGCCGTTCGGCAAAAGCATCGTGACGGCATGACGAAAATCGTTGAAAACTGACTGAACCGTGGAAGGCATATCACCAGTCAACCGGTTCATGTCCGGCGGCAACCAGATAGTCGTTAGCCCGGCTGAAATGCCGGTTGCCGAAAAATCCTCTGTGAGCCGAAAGGGGAGAAGGATGTGCCGACTGGAGTATCAGATTGCGAGACGCGTTGATGAAACTCCCCTTTTTCTGTGCATACGCGCCCCAGAGCATGTATACGATATGTTTGCGTTCGGCATCCAGACGGTGAATGACCGCGTCGGTAAAAGTTTCCCATCCCTTGTTTTGGTGCGAACCGGCTGTGTGTGCACGAACAGTCAGCGTGGCGTTCAGCAGCAGGACGCCCTGGTCGGCCCAGCGCGTCAGGTCACCGCTACGGGGAACGGGTTTCCCCAGGTCGGATTCGATTTCCTTGAAGATATTTACTAATGAAGGCGGAAACGGCACTCCCTCGCGTACCGAAAAACACAGTCCGTGCGCCTGTCCCGGCTCGTGATACGGATCCTGACCCAATAGCACGACCTTTACACGGTCGAAAGGGCAATGCTGAAAGGCGTTGAAGATGAGGTTTCCCGGAGGATATACGGTATTCCGTCCGTACTCGTCGCGTACGAAATCCGTCAATTGCCCGAAATACGGTTTTGCAAACTCGTCCGAGAGACGTTCTTTCCAGCTTTGTTCAATTTTTACGTTCATAGCGGTATCAATTCATTTACATGAAGCAAATGTATGAAAAAAACAGGCTGACTGCACGCATTTGCGGAGAAGAAAAAATATTGTGCGCATATTTTTGCTGTGTTCCGAAAAATTTTCTTACTTTTGCAACACTTTTCCGGCCCCGTAGTTTAGTGAATAGAACGTCAGATTCCGGTTCTGAAGGTCACAGGTTTGAGTCCTGTCGGGGTCACTTGCGTGCTCAGGAAGCCTTCCGTTGAAGGCTTTTCAGGATTGAAACAATTTTACAGAATAACAGAATTGCAGAATTTACAAAGTCGAAATTGAAGTTTTTGGGGTTGAAACTTTTTTCGTCAGGCTGTCGCGATACGCATCGCGGACAGCACATCGTTAAATCGACATTATTGCCTGGAAGCGTGCGATAAACAAATTTGTCCTGTTTTCCTCGCTGGGTCACCCAAATTGTATATTGAACATTTTTAATAATTCTTCCTGTTCTTCATTTTGCACATATAATCTGTAATGAGTCGTCTCAGATAGATGAGTTTTAAAGGCAATCTGAAAGATCGTTTTGGTAATATCAATAACTTGTTCAACGCTCCATATAGAGCGCCTTTCTTTAAGTTGTCTCTCTAATTCTTTATATATTTTATAAGCACAGAATGCGATACAAATATGAGCCTCTATTCTTCTTGGAATCCTATGATAAATGGGTCTTATTTGTAAATCACTTTTGGATATTCTAAATGCTCTCTCAATCAACCAAAGGTCTCCATATCGTTCTATTACCTGATCTTTAGACAGATCGGTATTTGTCAGATATCCTTTCAATCCGTCCCATACGGCATCAGCTTCGTATTTCTCCTTGTCAATAGTGATCCGTATGCTTCCCTCCATTTTTAGATATTTGTTGTACCCTCTGTTATTAATATTGGCTTTGGTTAATTTTCCGGAGTTGATCTGCTTCTGCAGTTTCTCCAATCCCTTCTTTCGATTAAAAGCATCTTTCTGTGCTCTGGATGAGGAATAAGTTATTATTAATCGGGTTGTCGGATCTTTTTGCAAACAGGCACTTTGACCATTGGATAGTTGGAGCGATAATATCTGTTCTTGAAGTGCTAGTGGCTCATTTTTAATCCTCGCTCCCAAAATATAACGATATCCGCTTGCTTTAAGCTGCCTTATATTCTCTTTGGACAACAACCCCGCATCTGCTACAACAATCAATTCTTGCAGCTTAAAACGATCTTTAAACGCGTTGAGTACCGGAAGCATCGTATGTCCTTCAAATTTGTTACCTTCAAAAATCTCGTAGGCTAATGGATAACCGCCAACACTAACCAACAAACCCAATACAATTTGAGGGTGTTTATGTTTTCCATCTTTTGAAAAACCAGTCTTCCTTAATTCATCTGCCTGAGAGGATTCAAAATAAAGTGTGGTTACATCATAAAAAACAACGCTTATCTCCCCTCCAAGAATCTTCAAGCTATGTTGATAACTGATTTGTTGTACTTGATCCTTTTGTTTGGTGTAGAGCTTGTCTAAATAACGGTAAATGCGTTCTACGTCAATTACTTCATTACGATATTTGAATAGATAATCTGCGGTCTTTAATTTACTTACAGGATAGACCAGGCGGGTAATGACCAAATTACGGAACAACTCATCTCGGATTTGATTGAAACCGATTTCATCAAAAATCTTTCCCAATAATAACTCAGGACCAACCAGACTTAACGATTTAAGTGAATTGAAATATTGATCCACCAACTCTGATTCGTTTTCAAATTGAAGGAGGCGTTGACCTCCGTATTGTTGGACATACAATTTACCTTCCTTATACAATTTATCAATCTCTTCTACACAGGAAGAACTGCCTATGGTCTTTACCAATATAGACTGTCCTGAACGTTTCTCAAGCACTTGGATGCTAATAACGCCACTCTTATTTTGCTTCTTTCTGACAAACATTGAGTACAAAGATACGCCGGGTCACCCAATTTTCAAAACCTATTATTGAATATCAGATCGTTATAACAAAAATTCTGGATGCTTCTAAAAACCGAGGAAAACAGGAG
>JAISXP010000028.1 GCA_031270465.1 Tannerella sp.
CATTTCGACGAAATTCAGTACCTTGACATCGTCGACTGCAATGCCGGCGACCATCACAAGGCTTTTGCGACGAATTTCAATCCCGAAATCAACATCCGCGAAATCACCCAGAAGGGACGTTATTTCGAAAACGGCGAATGGATCGAAACGGAACCGCTTTCCGTACACCGGCCCATTCACTATCCGGGGATCGGCGCACGCGAGTCCTACCTGATGTATCACGAAGAACTGGAAAGCCTGACGAAAAACTTCCCGACGCTCCGACGCGCCCGTTTCTGGATGACGTTCGGCGAGGAATACCTGACGCATCTGCGCGTGATGCAAAATATCGGCATGACAAGCATCAGGCCTGTGCTGTTCAACGGAGTAGAGATTGTCCCGATTCAGTTTCTGAAAGCCGTCCTGCCCGATCCGGGCGAACTGGGCGAAAACTACACCGGCGAGACGTCCATCGGATGCCGTATCCGCGGACTGAAAGACGGCCGGGAACAGACGTACTGCGTATATAATAATTGCAGCCACCGGGAGGCGTACCGCGAAACCGGCGCACAGGGCGTCAGCTACACCACCGGCGTGCCGGCCATGATTGGTGCAAAGCTGTTTTTGCAAGGTATATGGAAGAGGCCGGGCGTATGGAACGTGGAAGAGTTTGACCCCGACCCGTTCATGAAGGAACTGAACGGACAGGGGTTGCCGTGGCGCGAAGTGTTCAACGAAGAGCAGGAATTGTAGATGCAGAATGTATATAAAATATTGCGTATTGCGACCCTTGTAAAAAACAGGCGCATCCGGTTATTGGGCATTTGGATCATGTATCTGCTTGGAAGGCGATATATCGGTATTTATTTCGACCCGGTGCTGGCATGTAATTTACGTTGCAGAATGTGCTATTTCAGCGATGAAGAAAAAAGGAAAAACTATCGCGGCATGTTCTGTTTTGAAAACATCGAACTGATTGCAAAGGCGCTGTTTGGCCGGGCGTTGAAATTGCAAATCGGATGCGGGGCAGAACCGACCCTTCACAAAGACCTGATAAAAATCATCGCACTGGGAAAGCAACACAAAATACCTTACATATCGTTGACAACCAACGGGAATCTTTTGACAAAAGAACAAATTTCGGAAGCCGCCGGAGCGGGATTGAACGAAATCACCCTCTCCACACACGGGCTGACGAAAAAAACATACGAATACCTGATGACGAACGGGCGTTTCGACCTTTTCGTGCAAACCTTGCAACATGTGAAAGAAGTAAAGACACAATATCCGGCCTTCAAGTTACGTATTAACTATACGATCAACAACGATAACGTGGATGAATTGGCGCATTTGTGGAATGTGATCGGAAACGGGGTGGATATTTTGCAGATACGTCCTGTTCAGAAAATCGGAAATTCGGCATACGCCGACTTTGACATGACAGGGATTTATAACCGTTACGATGCTGTTTTAGCGCCCGTTGCGGAGGAATGCAAACGCCGGAAGATCACTTGTCTGATCCCTGCCAAAAAGCATATACTTGCACTGCAAAACGACGAAATACAAAACAGCAGGACGGAAGCGGAAACGTACTGTTATGTTTCTCCGCGGGGATGCTGGAAAGACGATTTTGATTACAGGACAGAGACATTCGGGTCGTATGCCCGAAAACATCATCTGGGCAGCCGGCTGTTTGCCGGGATCTTTGCCGGGAACGAAACGGAAAAGGCAAACGTGTCACGTAAAATGAATTACCGTATCAAATAATAAACAGTTACGAATGATGGCAATAAAATGCAGAATATACTAAACTATAACATTAAAAAATAAAATTATGGCTATTCAAACAGGAGACAAAATCCCTGAAATACTGGGATTCGACCAAAACGGCAGAGAGGTAAGAGCAAGCGATTTCAAAGGCCGTAAACTTGCGCTCTACTTTTATCCGAAAGACAACACGAGCGGCTGCACGGCTGAAGCATGCAGCCTGCGCGACGGTTATCACGAGTTGCAGGAGGCCGGTTACGAAGTACTTGGCGTCAGCAAAGACAGCCCCCGATCGCATCAGGGATTTATTGAGAAACATGCGCTGCCCTTCAATCTGATTGCTGATACGAACACAAAACTGCTGGAGCAGTTTGGCGTCCGGGCCGAGAAAATCATGTACGGACACACATACATGGGCACACTTCGCACCACGTTTATTATCAACGAAGAAGGAATTGTCGAGCGAATTATCGGCCCCAAGGAGATTGTCACCGCCAGCCATGCCAGTCAAATATTAAACAAATAAAAATATGTCAAAAGAAGAAAACAAAAAAATCAATGAAGAGGCAGGAAAACCTGCCGTGAATGCGGAAAAGCTGAAAGCACTCCGCTCCACAATGGAGAAAATCGAAAAAAGCTACGGAAAAGGCGCTATCATGAAAATGGGCGACGAGAGTATTGATGATATCGACGTGATTCCGACAGGCTCGATATCCCTGAACGCCGCGTTGGGCGTAGGCGGGTATCCGCGCGGACGGGTGGTGGAAATCTACGGCCCGGAATCGTCCGGCAAGACGACGCTGGCCATCCATGCCATCGCCGAAGCGCAGAAGGCCGGCGGTATCGCCGCATTCATCGACGCCGAACATGCGTTTGACCGTTTCTATGCCGAAAAACTCGGCGTGGACATCGAAAATCTGTGGATTTCACAGCCCGACAACGGCGAACAGGCGCTTGAGATCGCCGAGCAGCTTATCCGTTCGTCGGCAGTAGACATTATCGTCATCGATTCCGTCGCGGCTCTGACACCCAAGGCCGAAATAGAAGGCGACATGGGCGACAGCAAGATGGGCTTGCAGGCGCGTCTGATGTCGCAGGCGCTGCGCAAACTGACGGCCGCCATTAGCAAGACAAACACGACCTGCATATTCATCAACCAGTTACGTGACAGAATCGGCGTCATGTTTGGCAATCCCGAAACGACGACCGGCGGTAATGCACTGAAATTCTATGCTTCCGTTCGCCTCGACATTCGCAGCATCGGCAAGTTAAAGGACGGCGAGGATATCATCGGAAACCAGGTGCGCGTCAAGGTGGTGAAAAACAAAGTAGCGCCGCCGTTCCGCAAGGCGGAATTTGACATGATGTTCGGCGAAGGCATCTCGCTCGCAGGCGAAATCATTGACTTGGGTGTAAACCTGAATATCATCAAGAAGAGTGGCTCGTGGTTCAGTTACGAAGAGACCAAACTCGGACAGGGACGCGATGCCGCCAAACAGTGCATCAGCGACAATCCCGAACTTGCGGAAGAATTGGAGAAACGCATTTCCGATGCGTTGAAAAGTTGATCGAAAACGGTTGACACATATTGCACTCGATGTCGAAACAAACATACCGTACGCTTTGCCGGACAGAAGAAAGCATCCCCATTTTTTCGCAGGACTGGTGGCTGGATGCAGTGTGCGGCGAAGCGGACTGGGATGTTCTGCTTGTCGAGAAGCACGGCAGGATTTTGGCGGCATGGCCTCTCTACATGCCGTTATGCGGCGCAGTATCCATGCCGCCATATACGCAAACGATGGGCGTCTGGTTTGCGCCTCCGTCGGCCGACACGAAGTACAGTTCGATGCTGGAACATCGGCAAATGTTGTGTAAACAACTGATTGAGAAACTGAATGTACGCAGTTTCCTGCAACATTTCAGCTATATGTTCACCGACTGGCTACCGTTCTATTGGAACGGATACGGCCAGACAACACGCTATACTTATCTGCTCGAAAATCTGAAAAACAGCGAACTGCTATGGCACAACCTGAGCCGGAACATGCGTCGAAATATCAAAAAAGCGCAGGAAGAGTTTCATATCACGGTCAGGCAGGGTGTTTCGCCGGACGACTTTCTCCGGATTCAGGCACAGACATTTGAACGGCAACATAAAAAAAACAGGCAGGATCCGCGCGTGCTGCGCCGTTTGATCGATGTCTGTCGCCGGCGCGGGCAAGGCGAAATCTGGGGTGGATACGACGGGAAGGGACGATTGCACGCCGCTGCTTTTATCGTCTGGCAAAAACGTTCGGCCTACTACATTGCCGGCGGCGGCGATCCGGCGCTCAGACATTCAGGAGCGCACAGCCTCGTCCTCTGGGAAGCCGTTCAATTTGCCGCCGACTGTTCGGAAACGTTCGATTTCGAAGGTTCCATGTTGCCTGGCGTCGAACGGTTTTTCCGCGAGTTCGGAGCGATTCAGACTCCCTACTTTGCAATAAGCAAAGGAAAATTGAACCTGATAGACCGGGTCTCACTCAAATGGAAAACCACACAAAGGATTCGCCAAAAAAACGTATCTTTGCGCCATCATTAAAAATCAATGGATATGGAAACGAAGACAGCAAAACGCCTGCCGTACGGCAATTCGAATTTCGAAAGCATAAGAACGGAAAACTATGCGTATGTTGACAAGACGCGGTTTGTCGAACTGCTGGAAAACGAGGCTAACAGGAACCTGTTTTTCACCCGTCCGCGCAAATTCGGGAAAAGCCTGTTTTTTTCGAT
>JAISXP010000029.1 GCA_031270465.1 Tannerella sp.
TAAATAATTAAGAAATATTAAATGGGGGGGGTAGAAACTGACATGCCTTTAGCACGCTGAGGGAGATTATCCCCCGACGGGCATCCAAACGGTTGATTATGTACGCAGTTCACTGACATCTCATTTTATTTGCCGCAAATATAAAAAGTATTTTCGATATGATGCAAGAAAATGAAGAAAAATTTCCCAAACCCCCTTTTATTTTATCAAAGCGTTTTGGACGGGCGTCAAACCACCGCGCAGACACTCTTTCTCTAAGATTTTTTTTCACCACGGAGACACGGAGGACACTAAGATTTTCCCACCACGGAGACACAAAGGACACGGAGAAAATACATGCTTCTTTGTGTTCTCTGTGTCTTTGTGTTTAAATAAAAAAATGGAATCTTCGTGTTAAGCGTGTCTCCATATTTTAATAATGTACGAGCGAGAAGGGCTGGCGCCGGTTCCGGCAGTTATCTTCCCGGCATCTCCTGTCCGACATATTTTACTTCGGGAATCAGCCGGACATCGAAACGCTGTTTGACCTGCTCGCGGATATGTTCGGCAAAGCGGGCGATTTCGTGTCCTGTTGCCTGCCCGTAGTTCACAATCACCAGCGCCTGATGCGGATATGTGCCGACATTGCCCGAACGTTTCCCCTTCAGTCCGCACTGTTCGACAAGCCATCCGGCCGAAAGTTTCACCCTTCCGTCTCCTGCCGGATAGGAAGGCATGTCGGGAAAGTCCCGTTTCAGTTGCGCGAAATGTGACGGCGAGACCAGCGGATTCATAAAGAAGCTGCCCGCGTTGCCCAGTTCGGACGGGTCGGGCAGTTTTTGGCGACGGATAGCGATTACGGCTTCGCGCACTCCGGCGGGCGTCGGAGAAGAGTCGGCATCAACCTGCGCCCGGAGATCGCCGTATTCGAGTCTGAGCGCCGGGTGTTTTGCAAGGCGCAGTGTTACGCGGGTGATGATATACGGTTCATTCCGTTCGTCCTTGAAAAAACTGTACCGGTAGTCGTACCAACATGATTCGTTTGTAAAAATACGTTTTTCGGAAGTGAGCCGGCTGTATGCCTCGACCGTTTCGATCGCGTCTTTTATTTCCGCACCGTAGGCTCCAATGTTCTGCACGGCGGCCGCTCCCGTTTCGCCCGGTATCAGGGAAAGGTTTTCGATGCCTCCCCAGCCCTTTTCCGCGGCACAGGCCACGACGTCGTCCCATATTTCCGCAGCGCCGACCCGCAGCAGAATCGCGTCGTCCGTTTCTCCGGCAAGTTCGATTCCCCTGATTGCCGAATGAAGGACAATGCCGTCCACGTCGCCAACGAAAAGCAGATTGCTTCCCTTTCCGATATGCAGCGACTGCAGCGAGTGGAAATATTCGTCGTGCAGGATGCGCTGCAGGTCGTCCTCGCTTTCGTATTCTATGAACCAGCGCGCCTTTGCCTGCAAGCCAAACGTATTGTGCCCGTCAAGAGGATAATCCTGTGCTATTTTCATTCTTTCGGCCTGATAAAAAAAGCATGACAAAAGTAAAGGACAGAACATATTTTACAGTCTGCCCTTTACCTGTCTGTTCGAATGATCGGTGTCAGTACCGACGTTCCAGTACCCAGGCATCCTGGAAGTCAGGATGATATCTCCTGGTTACTTCCTGTTTGCTTGCGTCCGCTTCCTGGCGTGTTTCGTGGCTGGTCAGGATGACGCGCAACATGCCCTGTTCGTTCTCACCCAAAACCGGCATGTAACCGTCCTTTTGCATGCGTTCCTTCAGAGAATACGCATTGGTTTTGTTCCTGAAACTGCCTATTACCACACTGTAAAGTTTGATGCCCGAAGCATCTTCGCCTGCTACGGGCGTAATTCTCTCCTGCCGCGTAACGGTGGTTACCGTCTTCGATTTCGACACGGGAGTAATTTCTTCCTCCTGAACAACGGGCGTTTCCTCTACCTGTCTTTCCTTTGCCTGTTCATAAGCCGCCTTGTAGGCGCTTTGCTTTGTTTTGCAGGAAACGCAGCATACAAGTATCATACACAGTCCTGCACTCCATAATCCTATCGTTTTCATATCTAAACGTTATTGATTTAACTCTGCAAAGATATACAAAAAATCGCAAACTGTATGGAAATTTTCTGTATATTTTCGTTTATTGATGATTTTGTACTCATTTCAGCCTTTTCACTCTGATATTTTTGAACTTCAGCGGCGAGCCGTGACCGAGGAAACCGATGTGTCCGCTTTTGTTGAACAGTCCGGGATGTTTCTGATGGTCGGGCGTGCCGTCTTTCGTTGCTTCCCGGATATTGCCGTCGAGAATGACCGTTCCGTTCAGTACGATTTTAATATGGTCGCCGTCGGCTGTAACTTCCTGACAGTTCCATTCGCCTGTCGGTTTCAGGTATCCGCGCCTGGCGGGGATGATGCCGTAAACCGAACCGTGATACTGATAAGCCTTCAGGTCTTTGTAGACGGGATGTTCGCTGTCGAGTATCTGGAGTTCCATACCCACGTATGCCGCATCGCCTTCCATCGGAGTGCGGATGCCGAGGCCGTTGTTGGCGGCGGGCGTGAGCTGAAACTCGAAGCGGAAGACGAAGTTGGCGTATTCTTCCTTCGTGTAGAGATTTCCGCCGAAATTGCCTGTCGGGTCAACGACGATACTGCCGTCCGCCATTTTGTAGTCTACCATATTACCCGTCCATTCGTACATGTTCGTACCGTCGAACAGGATTTTGAATCCTTCTTTCTTTTCTTCGTCGGAGAGTTGGAAGGGTTCGGGGCGCTCCAGTTCCTTTATGTACAGGTTTCTGTAATACACCTTGCTGCCGTGCGCCTGCAGTTCGATCTGTTCGACGGCGGGAATCGGCTGTTTGCGGTCCCAGTAGTTTTCGAGAATCACGTCATCGACGACCAGTTCGCCGTTCAGCCTGACCGTTACGCGGTCGCCGACCATCTTGATGTACATCGTATTCCATTCGCCCAGTCTGTTGTCGGCCACTTTCAGCGGCTTGCTCGGATGCGTCCGATTGTTGTACAGTCCGCCGGAGCCAACCTGTGCGCCGACGTTCGTGCGCGCCGTATCCCACATCTGCACCTGCGGCGTGCCGCGCAGATAGATGCCGGCATCCGCTTCGGGGCCTGCCGGGTCGAGCATCCAGTCTACGTACATCTCGAAGTCGCCGTACAGCTTTTCGGTGCAGAGATTGTCGTATCCGCTTCCGACGAAGGTGAGCAGGCCGTTTTCGACCGCCCAGTCTTTCCGCATCTGTTCGTCGGCTTTGATCTGTTTTTTCGCCAGTTCGGCCGGTTTCATCTTTGCGCGGGTAATCGGATTTTCGACCAGACCTTTCCATCCGTTCAGGTCTCTGCCGTTGAAGATGGAGACGAATCCCTTTTCTTTCGGTATTTCGTCCAGGTGCTTTTTGATGGACTGGCGCTGGTAGTCCGCATCGGGATTGCTCAGGGCGACGGCAGCTCTGTTCAGCAGCGCTTCCACGTTTTCGCCCGTATATTCCGTATGATTCAGCGCGATGTTCATCACCGCCTGTGCGGCTGCCTCCTTCAGCGCGCTTTGGCCGAGGAACTCACCGGCGTACAAGAGAGCAAGATATGTGCCCGTCCGCCCGATTTGCTGCAGGATGCTGTTTTTCTGCGCGTCGGTTTTGGCCGTTTCCATCGCCTTGCGCAAATGTATCAGACGGTTTTCGCCGGTCGTTGCCGGATTGGAAACGAGTTTGACGTAGGCTGTTATGGCTCGGTCGAAATAGTCCGATGCCGACGGTGTCCGGCATACGGCAAAGAGACGGTCGGCGGCTTCGGGATTGTCCCAGTTCAGCAGCGCGTCGAAAGCGGCGTCTTTCGTATCCCGGCCTCCCTTTTCGAATCCGTCCGCAATCATTTCCATTGCCGTTTTTTCGCCGGTGACAGCCAGAGGCAGATAGTAGAGATGTTTTTTGTTTTCACCAGCCTGATACATGCGGCGGACGAGTGTCTCTGCCTGCCTCGCTTTCGGTTGCGACGACAGGGTGGAAATGATGGCCTGCTGTAGATATTCTACTGCCTTCCTGTCGCCGGCCGATTCGAGCATTCCGCAGAGGTTGGTGAAGTCTTTTTCGCTCACGACGTCTTTCAAAGCCTTGTATGCGGCTGTTTTCACTTCGGGCGAGCCGTTTTTGATCAGTTCCAGCACGCTGTTCAGGTGGTCGGTTGCCTTGCGTTGCGCCAGCAGTTCCACGGCGGCAATCTGTCCGGCGCCGGATGAAGAGGGGATGACCTTAGCTACAGCCGGCGAGATGTTTCCCTTGAAGGCGGAGAGCGAGGCTTTTCCCGTTTCGACAACCTGCGGGTCGCTGCTTGCGAGCAGTCCTGCCAGTGCGGGAATCGCCTGCGTGTTGCCGATGGAAACGAGCGTTCGTGCCGCAGCCTGCCTTACGTCGAAGCCGTCGCTTCCCAACTGTTTCAGCAAGTCCTGAACGGCAGTTGTTTCGATGCCTGTTTCCAGTGCGCTCAGCTGCGCCATTTTGTCGGGACTCTGGGCGGCTTCGCGGCCGAGCCAGCTGATGATATCGACCTTCACAGCAGCATTTTTCGACTTGGCCGCCGTTTTCAGCAGTTCGACGTACGATTTCCCGTTAGCGTATGGCGAGAAACGCTCCAGCGCAGCATTGCGGTATTCGATGCAGGGGTCTTTCAGCGCCGTTTGAAGCGTTTTCAGGCCTTTTTCCTTCTGCAGGTCGAGCAGGATTCCGAGGGCGGCGATGCGCGTATGGTTCTGTCCGGCTTTGGCGGCTTTTTTCAGCAGTTCGCCGGCCGACTTTTCCGACTGTTTGTAGTCGTAGGGTACGGGGACAGGCAGTCCGTCGCCCAGCATTGCGAGGACATAGTCGGTTTGTCTGTCTTCGGGCGAGAGCGAGAGGTTTTTCAGCAGCGCGATGTATGCTTCGGTTGCGTTGGTCTTGTCGTATCCGAAGCCGGCTTTTTCGGCGGCGGCATACAGTGTCTTTACCGATGCTGTGCCTCCGACGCGGCTCAGTGCATAGAGAATGTCTTTTTGCAGATTTTCGTCGGCGCCGGTCAGGAGGCTCTGCAGTATTTCTTCGGAACCTCCGATGCGGGCTTCGCCGATGGCAAGCACGACATTCTGCCGGGTTTCGACCGTTCCTGTCCGTTTAAGCAATGCAGCCTGAAGGGCTTTGCCTGCTTTTTCGGTGCGGATGGCGGCCAGTGCGCGCGCGGCGGGTTCGCTCAGTTCTTCGTGGCCGAGGAGGGGCGCAAGGGCGTCTACGGCTTCGTCTTTTCCGGCAACTTGCAGGAGACTGATGATAAAAGCCTTCGCCTCTCGTCCGGTCGCATCGTTGAGGGCTTTGACGAGCGCTGCGGCGACGGCGGCGCAGAGCGTTTCGCGGCCGCTTGCCGAGGCATAGTGCGCTACGCCGCTCAGTGCGTATTCCACGGCGGCATTGCTTCCCTGTCCGGGAGCGTTGAGTTGCTTTGCGAGCGCCCGGATGCCATCTTCGCCCGTCGAGGCAAGGTCGCGCATCAGTTCGTCATACGTTTGCGGGCTGTCTGCGGGCATTTGTGCCAGCGCGTCGGCCACGATGGTGGCAGCCGTGCGGTTGGCAGGCGTCTGAGCCGTTGTGAGTGCGTTCAGCATCAATGCGCCGAACAGGGTCAAGAGTATTTTTTTCATTTCAACTGTTTTTTTGAGGTTATTATTAAATGTTCCACGGTGCACGCATTGGCTGATTGAGGTAACGGTTGGCCGCTTCGTCGTCGATAAATTCGAGTTTCACGGGGTCGAAGCGCAGCGTGCGGTTGAGACGCAGTGCGACGGCGCCCATGTTCACGATCGTGGCCGAACGGAAGCCGCTGCGTTCGTTCAGCGCGAAGGGCTGGCGTGTCTTTACACATTCGATAAAGTCGGTTTTCTGCGGTGCGGGTTCGGGATGGTCGGCCAGTTTCTTTTCCCAGTCGGGGATGTCGCATACGAAGTTTTTGTACACGTTACCCTTCGGTCCGGCGATGTATGGCGTGTCGGGACTGCCGAAGTCGCCACCCCAAAGGACGATGCGGCATCCGTCGTCGTAGGTGTAGGTGATGGAACGCCATGTGCCGACGGCGTCGGGATGCTGCTGCGGCGCGTCCACTTCGACGCGGACAGGGCTTGTACGGTCTTTGTCGAGGATGTACTGGACGGGGTCGATGTAGTGCTGCCCCATGTCTCCCAGTCCGCCGCCGTCGTAGTCCCAGTATCCGCGGAAGGTGCCGTGCGTGCGGTGAGCATTGTAGGGTTTGAAGGGAGCCGGGCCGAGCCAGAGGTCATAGTCGAGTTCGGCCGGGACGGCTTCGGGTTCGAGGTATTCCTTGCCTACCCAGTAGAATTTCCAGTCGAAGCCTGTATGCTTGCTGACGGTGACGGTCAGAGGCCATCCCAGCAGTCCGCTCTGAACAAGTTTCTTCAGCGGTTTCACGGGAGTGCCCAGTCCGTAGAACTGGTCGGTGAAGCGGAACCAGGTGTTCAGGCGGAAAATGCGCCCGTACTGTTTCACGGCTTCCATGACACGCCGTCCTTCGCCGATGGTGCGCGTCATAGGTTTTTCGCACCAGATGTCTTTTCCCATCTTCGCGGCCTCGACCGACATGATGCCGTGCCAGTGCGGTGGCGTGGCGATGTGGACAATGTCCACGTTGGGGTCTGCAATCAAGTCGCGGAAATCGTGATATGCGGCGATTTTGTCCGTCACCAGCGCCCGGCCGAGTTCCAGATGTTTCTCGTCCACGTCACACACGGCTACCAGCCGCGTGCCGCCGTAGTTTGCATGGCCGCGTCCCATGCCTCCGACGCCGATGATGCCTTTCGTCAGTTGGTCGCTCGGCGCAACAAATCCTTTCCCCAGTACGTGGCGCGGCACAATTGTGAAGATGGCCACACTGCCCAGGGTCTTAAAAAAATCTCGTCTGTTTGTATTCATAGTTATTATATCAAAAAAATTATTGTCATTATTCTCCACGCAATACCTGTCGCTTTGCGTCCGCAAAAATAAGACACTTGCAGCAGATTCGCAAATCTGCACAAAATATTTTGAAAAAAACTTTTACCGTTTTCCCGCCGAAAATTCATGATTGCCGTGCGGGACGCTACGTCCGGGCGTGATTTAAACCTTGTCCGCCCGTCCGTAGCGGGTTTGGCCTGTGCGGTTTATTCAATCTCCACGTCCCAAATCCCGCAGGCGCGTTCCAGTTCCACCAGCGCCGCGGCACAGCTATACAGTGTTTCGCTGTAATTTACCTGCACCTCGTTGAATGTCCGTTGGGCGTTGAGCAC
>JAISXP010000154.1 GCA_031270465.1 Tannerella sp.
GGGGCGAATACAAAATCAATCCCAAATACGTGATGAAAAACAGGCTGGAAATAGCCTGTATCATTTGGGGTTCGCCGTGGAAACCGTACCTTTCCTGCGACTTTTCGACAAGTTTGAACAACCCCGTCAGAGGCAGCGAACTGACGCGGCTGCGATTCCAGGGAGGCGCGAGCTGGCGTCTGAACCGCACCACATACCTGGATTTTTTCCTGCGCTGCGACGAACATTTAACCGGCAATGAACCCCGCGTCCTGTCGTCGGGCGTAGCCTGCAAGATGAAATTCTGACCTTTTTTTTGAAACTCTTGAACCTTTGAATTTTCGAATCTTTGAACGGTTCATTCAATTGCCGCACGCAGTATAAAAGCAAAAAAATCCTTTAAAACCAGTTCTTTTTTCATGGAGTGTGCACCGCACATTTTTTTTATACGCAATTGGGATGTATCTTTGCCGTCGAAAACGCATCGCCGTTATATAAATGTTGGGATTATTTGGTACAGGCTTAATTATTGGAATATTAGTATCCGCCCCCATGGGGCCTGTCGGGATACTGTGTATACGCAGGACGCTGAGTAAGGGGCGCTGGCACGGTTTCGTTTCGGGACTGGGAGCGGTGCTCTCCGATGTGGCGTACGCTTCCGTCACAAGCTTGTTTATGGGTTTGGTTGTCAATTTTGTAGAGACCTACATGCAGTGGATTGAACTGTTCGGAACGGCTGTGCTGGGCATTTTCGGGATTTACCTGATCAGTAACAATCCGGTCAAAAGCCTGAAAAAAAACAGGGAGACAAAAAACACTTATTTTCAGGATTTTGTCACGGCGTTTCTGCTCACACTGAGTAATGCGCTTATCGTGCTTCTGTATATCGGGATGTTCGCCCATTTTTCGTTTGTGCTGCCCTCATGGTGGGAGATAGCGAAAGGGCTGATTGGTATTGCACTGGGTGCCGTTTTATGGTGGTTCGTCATTACTTATCTGGTATCCAGATTGCGACGATGGTTCAATATCCGCAGAATCCACCTGCTGAACAGAGCACTCGGAGCGGTTATCCTTCTATTGGTGGTTGCCCAAATCTGTTATTCCTTCTTTTTTAAGTCGTCTTAATACGGCGCCTGTTGTCTAAAAAAAACAAAAAACAGTCGATTTAATTCCCTATTGCTGTTTAAAAGAACGAAAAAGATGTACTTTTGTACTGGAAACAGAAAACAAATATTGTCCGAAACAAAACAAACAGAGTTTAAATACATAAAACCCAACGCTTATGCTTGATACAATTTATTATGACAATTCATTGAAGGACTGGATTATTTCCCTGTCTATCATAATTGTGGCATTTATCGTCTGCAAAATCATGGCTTTCCTGAACAGTCGCCTTGTCAAAAAGATAGCGGACACGCGCAATTATCCGTACGAAGGCCTCTGCCTGAAATCGGTCGAACACCCGATTCTCCTTGGCGTCATACTGTTTGCCGTATGGTTCGCGCTAAAACGCCTGAATATGGACGGCAATATGCACACCCTCATCAGCAGTTCCTTTCACATCCTGACAATCCTCAACGCGACGTGGTTTGTCGCCCGCCTGATTACGTCGCTTGTGGAGGAAGGCATCATTTTGTCGCGCTATCGGGAAGACAGCAAAATGTTCGACGCCAAGCTGCTGCCACTGATCAAACGATGTTTGAACGTGATCGTGTGGCTGATAGGCACCGTGATGGCGATGAACAATGCCGGCGTCAAGGTGTCGACACTGCTGGGCACGCTGGGCATTGGCGGTATCGCTTTTGCTCTGGCAGCGCAGGACACAATCAAAAACATCTTTGGAGGTATCACGATTTTCATTGACCGCACTTTCAAGATCGGAGACACCATCAATGTCAACGGCATCGAAGGCACAGTGGAAGATATCGGCATAAGAAGCACCCGCATAAGAGCTTACGACAAACGAATCATCATCATCCCGAACTACAAACTGACGGACGCCCTGATAACAAATATCAGCCGCGAGCACGCACGCCGCGTCGTGACAACACTGGGACTGACCTACGACACCGATTACAGCAAAATGCAATATGCGCTGGAATTGCTGAAAAAGATTCCCGAGACGATACGCAATGTGCACAGACGAGACCTCTACGCCACCTTCTCGGAGTTCGGTGATTCGGCGCTCATCATCACGTTCATCTATTTCATCAAAAAAACGGCTGACATACGGGAAACCGTTTCCGCCGTAAATTTCGAAATACTGCGAACATTCAACGAAGCCGGACTGAACTTTGCGTTCCCGACACACACCGTCTTTTTGGAGAATAACAGAGAACAGTCTGTAAAATAAGGCCATTTGCATAATATTGACATCGAACAATCAAAAAAAACACTCAATAAAATTTTTTTTGAACGAATTATGTTTCTTTTCTAACATAATATACTTACCTTTGCGGCGCGAAATGTATAGTTTTATACATAAAACAGTATCATTCAATTATATTAAGCATGGAGAATTTATTTAGCGACATCAAAAGCAAATTCGAAGCTTTCACGAAAGACGCCACATTGCAGATTGAAAAATCAAACAAAGCGGCAGGGACACGCGCCCGTAAAGCTTCGCTGGAATTGGAGAAGCAACTGAAAGAATTCAGGAAAAAATCCCTTGAATTCTCAAAGTAACAAGAGGTTAGAGGAGGCTCAGTGATATGCGGGTCTCCTTTTTCTTTGCTTGAAATACAAAGATTCCTGAATGGAATACACCCTGCGCGAAGCAGTTTTTTCAGTTGATGCGATTTCAAAGGACACCTTTCGTACTCGGCAACCCGTATTTGTAGATATCCCGTCTGACGGCCATTTTGACGGCTTTGGCCAAAGCCTTGAAAATGCCTTCTGCCTTATGATGAGCGTTACTGCCTTCGGCTTTGATATGCAGGTTCATCCGGGCTGCGTCGCTAAGGGATTTGAAGAAATGCGGAAACATTTCCACAGGCATCTCGCCGATTTTTTCGCGATTGAAATCAACGTCGTACACAAGCCATGCACGTCCGCCAAAATCGAGCGCAACCTGACACAGGCAGTCATCCATCGGCAGACAGAATCCGTAACGTTCCATGCCCCGTTTCTCGCCCAGCGCTTTATACAGCGCCTCGCCCAACGCAATGGCCGTATCTTCAATCGTGTGATGTTCATCAACGTGCAAATCGCCTTTTGCCCTGATTGTCAAATCTATTCCCGAATGTTTGCCTATCTGGTCGAGCATGTGATCAAAGAAACCTATCCCGGTGGAAATATCTGTTTTTCCGTTGCCGTCCAGATTCAGGCGGACAAGGATATCCGTCTCTTTCGTAGTGCGCTGCACAGTCGCTGTACGTTCGCCGGCAAAGACGTATTCGGCGATTTCATCCCAGCAGGTTGCCGTAAACAGGAAACCATCGTCCGACAAGGTGCGCTCGCCCTGCGGATTAAGGAGAATCGCCCTGCAACCGAGATTCCTGGCCAGTTCCACATCCGTCAGACGATCGCCGATGACAAACGAACATTCGAGGTCATAATCACCGTCCATATAATCGGTTAACATGCCTGTAGCGGGTTTTCTGCCGGGCGATTCGGTTTCGGGAAGCGACGGGTCAATCCGTATGTCGTCGAATTTTACGCCTTCGTTTTCAAGCGTCTGCAACATTTTATTCTGTACAGAGTCAAAATTTGCCTGCGGATAAGCAGGCGTACCCAGTCCGTCCTGATTGCTCACCATTACAAACTCGAAATCAAGATGATGGCGTATAAAATACAAATTACGGATTACACCGGGCACAAATTCAAGCTGTTCCAGATTGTCAACCTGATACGTCACAGGTGGCTCCACGATAAGCGTCCCGTCGCGATCAATAAATAATGCTTTCTTTTTCATAGCCGTATACTTTTTAATAGAGAATGTCAGATGTCCAAACCGTTCAATGCCTGCACCAACGCTGCGTTTTCTTCCGGCGAGCCTACGGTAATGCGCAGACAGCCAAGACATAGCGACACCGAGTTGCGATTGCGTACGATAATTCCCTCATCGACCAGACGCTGATATATCCTGTCGGCATCGGGGGTCTTGACGAGCAGGAAATTGGCATCCGACGGGTAGACTTTTGCAACCCACGAAATGGTCTTTAACTGTCCGGCAAGCCATGCACGCTGGGCAAGAAGCAATTCCACCCAGCCATTCTTGTGCGATGCATCTTCAATCTGTTCGCTGACAAAGTTTTGCGTCAGCAGATTGATATTGTACGGATATTTCACCTTATTAAAGTAGCTGATGATTTCTTCGGAAGCAAACGCCATGCCGCAACGTACGGAAGCCAGCCCCCATGCTTTCGAGAAAGTGTGAAAAATAATGATATTCGGATAGTTATCAAGTGCCGTCAGCCACGATGCTTCCGATGAAAAATCAATATACGCTTCATCAATGACCACAATGCCGTCGAAATTTTCTACTACTTTAGCCATTTCGCTGCGATTCAGTAAATTTCCGCTCGGGTTGTTCGGCGAGCAGAGAAAAATCACTTTGGTATGCCTGTCCGTTGCCGCCAGCAGGCGTTCGGCATCGAGCGTATAGTCTTCATTCAAAAGGACTCTGCGGTATTCCACATTGTTGATGTCGGCACACACCCGATACATACCGTAAGTTGGGTCAATTGCCACGATATTATCCTGTTGCGGCTCGCAGAAAATACGGATTACGAGGTCAATCGGCTCGTCGCTGCCTACACCCAGCATGATTTGCGAAGGACGGACATCCTTCAACCGTGCAATCTTTGCTTTCAGCGTTTCCTGCAGCGGGTCGGGGTAGCGGCTGTATGGCGAATTCATCGGATTTTCGTTGGCATCTAAATAGATAGAGGCTTCACCCTTAAATTCGCTGCGTGCGCAGGAGTAAGGTTTCAACCGACGGATGTTTGGGCGAACCCATTTTGCAATGTCCATATTTTTAAATTCAAGATTCAATGTTTTTAAGTCTTATGTTTACGGCATTTTTATGCGCATCCAACTGTTCGTTGGCGGCCATTACTTCAATGGTTGCGCCTAATGCGCTCAGCCCTGCTTTCGTAATCTCCTGGAATGTAATTTTTTTGATAAAACTGTCCAGATTTACGCCACTGTATGCCCGCGCATATCCGTTTGTCGGCAGCGTATGATTCGTTCCCGAAGCGTAATCGCCTGCACTTTCGGGAGTATACGCACCCAAAAACACGCTGCCCGCATTCAGAATACGGTCTCTTGCATACTTCGCATCAGCAGTTTGTATAATGAGGTGTTCCGGTGCATATTGATTGCTGAAAGCGATCATTTCGTCGGCGCTTCGCAGGATGACGATCCGGCTGTTTGCCAGCGATTTTCCCGTCAACTCTCTGCGTGACAGATGTGTCAACTGCTGTTCAATCTCTTTCACGACGTCGTCTGCAAGTTTTTCGGAAGTCGTCAAAAGAAGCGACTGGCTGTCAACGCCATGTTCTGCCTGCGAAAGGAAATCGGACGCGATAAACTCCGGGCGCGCCGTTTCGTCTGCGATGATTGCCACTTCAGAAGGGCCTGCGGGCATGTCTGTCGCTACATCCTTCATCCCGACTAACTGTTTGGCTGCCATCACATACTGATTACCGGGGCCGAAAATCTTATATACTTTCGAAATGCTTTCCGTGCCGTAAGTCATGGCCGCAATTGCCTGAATACCACCTGCCTTAAAAATCTTATCCACGCCTGCAAGCTGTGCGGAAAACAAAATGGCAGGCTGTATGCCTCCTTCCTTATTCGGTGGCGTACAGAGTACTATCTCATGGCACCCTGCAATACGCGCCGGAACGGCAAGCATCAGGACAGTCGAAAACAGCGGCGCCGTTCCTCCCGGCACATACAGTCCGACTTTTTCGATGGGAACGGCTTTTTGCCAGCATGTTACACCCGGCATAGTTTCTACTTTCACGCCATCAAAACGCTGAGCCGCATGAAACGCCGCAATGTTGTCGTGCGCCACGCGGATGGCCTTTTTCAAATCGTCCGGCAGGAGTGATTCGGCTTCCCGTATCTCTTCGGGCGTTACTGCCAGCCGGCTGAGTGATACGCGGTCAAATTTTTCGCTGTAACGCTTTACCGCCGCGTCGCCGTCTGTCCGCACGTCGTCGAGCACAGTCCGTGCCACATCGAACAGCGCCGTCATGTCCAGCGTGGGACGCTGTTGCAACGCCTCCCATGCTTCCTTAGCAGGATATTTGATTATTTTCATCCGTCCTCCAATTATTTATTGTTTATATGTTTGTTCCTGACAGGTTTCGTTTCTTTTCTAAACCCGTTGAATTTGATGGGATTAAAAAAGGACTGCTTAAAACTCTCATATCCCTAAAGTATCATTTTCTCTATCGGAATCACCAGGATTCCTTCTGCGCCAAGGCTTTTCAGTTGGCCGATGATTTCCCAGAAATGTTTTTCCGTAATCACGGACTGCACCGAAACCCAGCCTTCGTCGGCCAACGGCGTGACAGTCGGGCTTTTCATGCCGGGCAGCAGTTTCGTGATTTCCGCCAGTTGCGCCCTGGGGGCATTCAGCAGCACGTATTTCCTGCCTGCGGCTTCCTGTACGGCGGCAAAACGAAACAACATCTCGTTCAGTACGTTCCGCTTCTCGGCCGACAAGGATTTGCCGGCAATCAGCAGCGCCTCGCTTTTCATCACAACTTCCACCTCTTTCAGCCGGTTGCTGATGAGCGTACTGCCCGAACTGACGATGTCGAAAATCGCATCCGCCAGTCCGATACCCGGCGCAATCTCGACCGAACCGGAAATCTCGTGCAGCGCGGCTTTGATGCCTTTCTCTTTCAGAAAACGATTCAGAATCACGGGGTAAGAGGTCGCTATGGTCTTCCCTTCGAACCACTGCAAGCCTTCGTATGCGGCATCTTTCGGAATGGCCAGCGAGAGACGGCATTTGCTGAACCCTAACCGTTTGACCAGTTCCGCTTCCTGCCCTTTCTCCACATATTCGTTTTCACCCACGATCCCGGCGTCCGCCACGCCGTTGGCGACCGACTGCGGGATGTCGTCGTCGCGCAGAAACAGCGCCTCGACCGGAAAATCCACCGCAGACAGCAACAGCGTGCGCCGGGCCTTGCTCAGCCGGATGCCCGATTCCTCGAGCAGCGCCATGGTCTCGTCATACAGACGCCCTTTGGATTGTATCGCTATTCGTAACATATTCATCTCTTTTAATAAGCTCTTGCAAACAGTACGTGCTGCGGCGACGGTCTGCCGGTTACCATGCACTGTCCAGCCGTCCGGTCGCCCTCCATCGGAATGCAGCGGATGGTTGCTTTCGTTTCGTTTTTGATGCGTTCTTCCGTTTCCGCCGTGCCGTCCCAGTGCGCCATGATGAAACAGCCTTCCTCGATGCGGGTCTTAAATTCGTCGTACGTGTCCACCGTAACCGTGCGGGCTTCGCGCATGTCGAACGCCTTTTGGAAGATGTTTTGCTGTATTTCGCCGAGCAGTTTGTGCACGTACGTCTCAACGCCGTCGCATGTGACTGTTTCTTTTTCAAGCGTATCGCGGCGCATCACTTCTATCGTGCCGTTTTCGAGGTCGCGTCCGCCCATCGCCAGCCGGACGGGGATACCCTTCAGTTCGTACTCGGCGAATTTCCAGCCGGGCTTCCGGTTGTCGGCATCGTCATATTTTACTGTAATACCCAGCGCTTTCAGTTTTTCGACAATGACGGCGACTTTCTCGCTGATTTGCGCCAGCTGTTCGCCGGAACGGTATATCGGAATGATAACCGCCTGTATCGGTGCGAGTAACGGCGGGATCACCAGTCCGTTATCGTCGGAATGTGCCATGATGAGCGCCCCGATCAGGCGGGTGGAAACGCCCCACGACGTCGCCCAGGCGTAATCGGTTTTGCCTTCCCGGTCGATGAACGTCACGTCGAACGCCTTCCCGAAGTTTTGTCCGAGGAAATGCGACGTGCCCGCCTGCAGCGCCTTGCCGTCCTGCATCATAGCCTCGATGCAATACGTCTCCAGTGCGCCGGCAAAGCGTTCGCTGGCCGTCTTGATGCCCCGGACGACGGGTATGGCCATGTATTTTTCCGCAAAGGTGGCATATACATTCAGCATTTTCACCGTTTCTTCTTCGGCTTCCGCGCGTGTGGCGTGGGCGGTATGCCCTTCCTGCCAGAGAAATTCGGCCGTCCGCAGGAAGAGCCGCGTCCGCATCTCCCAGCGCATCACGTTGGCCCACTGGTTGACCAGAATCGGCAGGTCGCGGTAGGAATGAATCCAGTTGCGGTAGGTATGCCAGATGATGGTTTCGGACGTCGGGCGGATGATGAGCTCCTCATCGAGTCTGGCGGCCGGGTCGACAACCACGCCGCTGCCGTCCGCCGCATTTTTCAGCCGGTAGTGGGTCACCACGGCGCATTCTTTCGCAAAGCCTTCCACGTGGTCGGCCTCGCGGCTTAGAAACGACTTGGGTATCAGCAGCGGAAAGTATGCGTTCTGATGGCCGGTTTCCTTGAACATGTCGTCCAGCACGCGCTGCATCTTTTCCCAGATAGCGTATCCGTAAGGCTTGATAACCATGCATCCGCGGACGGCCGAATTTTCCGCCAGGTCTGCTTTGATCACCAGATCCTGATACCATTGCGAGTAATTTTCGCCTCTCGGCGTAAGTTCTTTCAGTTCTTTTGCCATATTTTTAATTCAATGATTTGAAGATTTCAGTACTGTTCTTTTTCGTTGGGAAAGTCCCGGTTTTTTACATCTTCGATATATGCCTGTACGGCTTTTGTAATCACCGCATTCAGGTCGGCATAACGTCGCAGGAAGCGGGGCGAAAATTCCCGGTTGATGCCCAGCATGTCGTGCATCACGAGTACCTGCCCGTCGGCATACTGTCCTGCGCCGATGCTGACGGTCGGGATGGCCAGCTCTTCGGAAACCTGCTTCGTCAGCAGCGCGGGAATCTTTTCCAGCACGATGCCGAAACAGCCCAGTTCCTCGAGCAGATGCGCATCTTCAATCAGTTTTTTGGCTTCGGTTTCCCCGCGGGCGCGCACGGCGTATGTGCCGAATTTGTTGATAGACTGCGGAGTAAGTCCGAGATGCCCCATGATGGGGATGCCTGCGCACAGGACGCGCTCGATGGATTCGCGTATTTCCGCGCCGCCTTCCATCTTGATGCAGTCGGCGTGCGTCTCCTTCATCACGCGGATGGCCGAACTGAGCGCCTCCTTCGAATTGCCCTGGTAGGTGCCGAACGGCAGGTCTACCACGACGAGCGCACGCCTGACGGCCTTCACGACCGATTTGCCGTGATAGATCATCTGGTCGAGCGTAATGGGGAGCGTGGTCACGTTCCCGGCCATCACGTTCGACGCCGAATCGCCAACCAGAATCACGTCCATGCCCGCCTGGTCAATGATTTTCGCCATCGAATAGTCGTAGGCCGTGAGCACGGAAATCTTCTCGCCGCGCCGTTTCATCTCCATCAGCCGGTGCGTCGTCACTTTCCGCGACGCTGTGTCGGATGTTATTGCAACTGACATAATTTTCGTTTTTTCGTTTTTTCGCCGCAAA
>JAISXP010000164.1 GCA_031270465.1 Tannerella sp.
TGCTCCAGCGCCGAAGTGTCGCCGGCATATATCTGACTTTGCATCTTGGGTATCATCGACTGTACCGTTGCGATATTGTTAGCGCTGTAGGCGCTCAGCAGATGTTCCATGAGAGCCTCTCTTACTTCCATATTCGGGACGTCAAGCGTATAACGGGCGCGTCCGCCGATCATTTCTATCTATAAATTTGAGACAAATGTAATCATAATTATTGGAAACGTCCGCTACTTTTGCCACATATAATTATCATTTGAATCTTTGAACGGTTCATTCGATGCGCAAAATCATGCCGCGTGCAGTATAACATGATGACATTGAGTAGCGCTCCGTCTGAACAGGTGCGACAATTTGAACTGAGCCGCCCATTTCTGATGGTTGCTTCCCTTTTTTTTCGTACATTTGCCGGCGCATAGAAGTGATGCGTTTTAGATTTTATGACACCGGAAGAGACAAAGAAACAAGAACAGTACGAATTGTTTTCGCCAGAAGAGACAGATACGCCCGAGACGGAAACAACGAACGAGCCTGAACATGAAACCGAATCACGTTCAGGCTATAAAGTGCCAACCGCCAGCACCGACGCCATCCATCACCTTCCCGGCATGTACCAGAGCTGGTTTCTGGATTACGCCTCGTACGTAATCCTCGAACGCGCCGTGCCGCATATCAACGACGGACTGAAGCCCGTACAGCGTCGCATACTGCATTCGATGAAACAGCTGGATGACGGGCGCTACAACAAGGTGGCAAATATTATCGGCCATACGATGCAGTTTCATCCGCACGGCGACGCCTCCATCGGCGATGCGCTGGTGCAACTGGGGCAGAAAGACCTGCTCGTCGACTGCCAGGGCAACTGGGGAAATATCCTGACGGGCGACGGAGCCGCTGCGCCTCGCTACATTGAGGCACGCCTGTCGAAGTTTGCGATAGAAACGCTTTTCAATCCCAAAACCACCGCGTGGAAACTGTCGTACGACGGCCGGAACAGAGAACCGATCTGCCTGCCCGTCAAATTCCCGCTCCTGCTGGCGCAGGGAGTCGAAGGTATTGCCGTCGGGCTGTCGTCAAAAATTCTTCCTCACAACTTCAACGAACTCCTCGATGCATCAATAGCCTATTTGAAAGGCGAAGTCTTCACACTGTACCCCGACTTCCAGACAGGCGGTTTCGTCGACGTATCGCGATACAACGACGGCGAACGCGGCGGCTCGGTCAAAGTGCGCGCCAGAATAAACAAAATGGACAACAAAACGCTTGTCATAAACGAAATCCCTTTCGGGCGCACTACCACGTCGCTGATCGACTCCATTTTGAAGGCCAACGACAAGGGCAAAATCAAAATCCGCAAAATAGACGACAATACCGCCCGCGATGTGGAGATTCTCGTGCATCTGGCGCCCGGCGTCTCGTCGGACAAAACAATCGATGCGCTGTATGCCTTCTCGGACTGCGAAATCAGCATCTCGCCCAATTGCTGCATCATCGAAAACAACAAACCGTATTTCCTGAACGGCAGTGAAATTCTCCGCCATTCGACAGACCAGACGCTTCATCTGCTGCGGACGGAACTTGAAATAAGCAAGTCGGAACAGGAAGAAGCACTGTTTTTCGCTTCGCTGGAACGTATCTTTATCGAAGAACGCATCTACAAGGACAGTGAATTTGAAACCGCCCGGAACATGGACAAGGCGATAGCCCACGTCGCTCTGCGCCTGAAACCCTTCGAACCCAAACTGATTCGGGAAATAACGAACGACGACATCCTCCGGCTGATGGAAATCAAAATGGCGCGAATCCTCAAATTCAATGCCGACAGGAGCGACGAACTCATCGCCCGCATCAGGAAAGATATTGCCGAGACCGAACGCCATCTCGAACATATTGTCGAATATACCGTCAACTGGTACCTGATGTTGAAGGAAAAATACGGCAAGGCATATCCGCGACGCACCGAAATCCGCAGTTTCGACACGATTGAAGCCAGCAAAGTCATCGAGGCGAACGAAAAACTTTATATCAACAGAGAAGAAGGCTTTATCGGGACAGGCCTGAAAAAGGATGAATTCGTATGCAACTGCTCCAGCATAGACGATGTGATACTCTTCTATCGCGACGGTACATACAGGATAATCCGCGTAAGCGAAAAAGTGTTCATCGGGAAACATGCCATTTACGTAAATGTCTTCAAACGAAACGACAGCCGCACCATTTACAATGTCGTATATCGCGACGGCAAGACGGGATGCAGCTTTATAAAGCGTTTTGCCGTCACCGGCGTGACGCGGGACAAGGAATATACGGTGACGAAGAGCACGCCCGGCTCGCGTATCCTTTACTTCAGCGCCAATCCGAACGGAGAAGCCGAAACAGTCAAAGTGATACTGAAACCGAAACTTCGCCAGAAGACGCTCGTCTTTGAGAAAAATTTCAGCGAAATACTGATCAAGGGACGCTCGTCGATAGGAAACATACTGACGAAAGCCGAAGTACACAAAATCTCGTTCAAACAGAAAGGGACGTCTACCCTCGGCGGCCGTATGGTGTGGTTTGACCACGACGTGCTGCGCCTCAACTACGACGGACGCGGAGAAGAACTCGGCGAATTTCAAAGCGACGACCTGATTCTGGTCATTTTACAGAGCGGCGAGTTCTACACGACCAGCTTCGACCTTAGCAATCACTACGAAGGCAATATCCTGGTGATCGAAAAGTTTGATATTCGCAAGACATGGACGGCGCTGCTCTTCGACGCCGATCAGCAATATCCTTATTTAAAACGCTTCTCGCTGGAGGCCGGCAATAAAAAGCAAAGCTTTCTTGGCGAAAATTCGAAAAGCTCGCTGTATTTGCTCACGGATGAGGCCTATCCACGCATCGAAGTGGTTTTTGGAGGCAACGACAGTTTCCGCGAACCGCTTGTAATCGACGCGGAACAGTTCATCGGCGTAAAAAGTTTCAGAGCCAAAGGGAAACGTGTCACAACATACGAAATTACAACCGTGAATGAGTTGGAACCCGTGCGCATCCCCGAAACGGCGTTTGATGAAAACGAAACAGTTCCGTATACGGCCGAAACAGCCGACGAAAGCGACGAAGAACAGCCGTCCGGACAAATGAATCTTTTTGACGACCAATCATGAAAGTGAAACATCTCATAATAATGTTTTTATTCCCGATGTCCCTCTCCCTCGCAGCACAGACGGACAGTCCGGAAGATCCGCCTTTTTCCACAAACGAAGGCACGCTGATAGGCGTCGGACACTACAACATAAGAAACAGCTATCTGTCGGGCGACATCGGATATACAGGCTGGGGATTTCACATGCTGAACGAGCGGATGCGAAAATCTTCGCTTCTCGATCGACGCCTGTCGACGCAGCAGGTTTTCTACGCCCACCTGTCGTCGACCATCAACCCGGCGAAGACCATCAGCGCACTTTCCGGCTTTGCCGAATATTCATACGGTTATCACTACCGTTTCCAGCCGGCGCCACAGTTGAAACTGTTGGCCGGCGGCGCCGCGCACGGATTGCTGGGATTCATGTATAACACCCAGAGCAGCAACAATCCCTTTGCACTGAGCGCCGACGTCGACTTGAATCTTTCGGCCGCCGCCATTTATTCCTTTCGCCTGAAAAACTATCCGCTGACACTTCGAGGTCAGATGGATATGCCTCTCGTCGGCGCTGCCTTCTCTCCTCAATACGAACAGTCGTACTACGAGATTTTCGGGCTGGGAAACTACGACGGAATCATCCACTTTACTTCCTTTCACAACAAATTTTCGATGCGCAACTTCATTACGCTCGATTTCCCGATAAAAAACTTCACGATTCGCGCCGGCTACCTGAATAAACTGTATTATACCGATATAAATAATATTGAAGTGCGGCACGTATCGCACAATATAATGATAGGAGTTGCAAAGGAGTTTATTTCGTTCGGAGGAAAACGGTTGAAGAATAAACATGCATATCAAAGCGCTTTTTACTGAAATGAAAACAGACAATAAAGGATTCGCACCGAACATTTCTTCCGCCTTCACGGGCAACAGAGGTTTTGTTATTCGGACACTCATCGCACTGTTTTTGCTGACAGGCTGCGAGAAAGCCGACGTGTACACCTCCGACCCGCAAACCAATTTCGATGCATTGTGGCGGATTATCGACGAACATTACTGCTTCTTCGAATACAAGGACGTGGACTGGAACGATGTATACGGTAAATACAGCGTGCAACTGTCCGACACGATGAACAAATACGCACTGTTCGACATGCTCGGCGACATGCTCGGCGAACTGAAAGACGGCCATACCAATCTGATTTCGTCGTTCGACATATCCCGGTACTGGGAATGGTACGAAAACTTCCCGCGCAATTTCAACGAAGACGTGCACAGCAAATACATCCGCGGCTGCCGAATCGCCGGAGGCGTCGAATATCAGCGGCTTGCCGACGGCAAAGTCGGCTACATGTATTACGGAAGTTTCTCGAGTTCCGTAAGCGAGGCCGGACTGAACGAGATTTTCATGTATTTCAAGGACTGCAAAGGGCTGATTATCGATGTGCGCGACAATGGCGGAGGTTCGCTGAGCAATTCCGACCGCATCGCATCCCGATTCCTTGAAAAAGACATGGTTGTGGGATACATCATGCACAAAACAGGACCGGGGCACAACGATTTCTCGGCGCCTTATCCCATCGAACTGAAAGTTTCCGAATACACCACGTGGCTCCGTCCCGTGGTCGTGCTGACCAATCGCCACAGCTACAGCGCAACGAACGACTTTGTGAGCAAGATGCATTCTCTCTCGCAGGTCACCGTCATGGGCGACCGCACGGGTGGAGGCAGCGGCTTGCCCTTCAACTCGGAACTGCCCAACGGCTGGCGGATACGCTTCTCGGCCTCGCCCATGCTCGACGCCGGCAGGCAGAGCACCGAAGACGGTATCGACCCCGACATAAACGTGAAGATGCTCCCTGAAGACATCGAGAACGGGAAAGACACGCTTATCGAAACAGCCATACTCTTTCTGCTCAAAAAATAATCAAGTCGACAGGTCATGACGGATTCAAACATCTTTGAAAACAGGATCGCAGCCTATTATACACTGGGCTGCAAACTTAATTTCGCAGAGACGTCCGCAATCGGAAAAGAACTTGCCCGCTGCGGCTTCCGCAAGGCAGGCGCAGGCGAACAGGCAGATATATGCGTGATTAACACATGCTCCGTCACCGAACTGGCCGACAGGAAATGCCGTCAGTTGATACGCCGTATTCACAGGCTTCATCCGAAGGCGTTTATCGTCGCCACCGGCTGCTATGCCCAGCTCAAGCCCGACGCGGTTTCACGCATCGACGGTGTGAACCTGGTGCTCGGAAATGCCCAGAAAGCACATATCATGCAGTACATTGACAAAATGACGGAGACGCGCGCCGTCGTCACTTCGCCGGCAAAGGAGATGCAGGCGTTCGTCCCTTCCTGCTCGGCCGGTGACCGCACGCGCCATTTTCTCAAGGTGCAGGACGGATGCGACTATTTCTGCTCCTACTGCACCATCCCTTTCGCCCGCGGCCGCAGTCGCAACGGAAGCATCGACGAGATGGTGGCGCAGGCCGCGCAGGTCGCGCGCGATGGAGGGAAAGAGATTGTACTGACGGGCGTTAACATCGGCGATTTCGGGAAAAGTACGGGCGAAACGTTTATCGACCTGCTTCGCGCTCTGGACAGCGTCGACAGCGGCATCGCGCGCTACCGCATCTCGTCCGTCGAACCAAACTTGATTACGGACGAAATCATTGATTTCGTAGCCAAAAGCAAACTGTTCGCACCGCATTTCCATATTCCGCTCCAGAGCGGAAGCGATGGGACGCTGCAACTGATGCGGCGACGATACGATACGAAACTGTTCCGCCACAGGGTGGAAAGAATAAACGCGATGATACCCGGCGCCTTCATCGGCGTAGACATCATTGTTGGCGCAAGAGGCGAAACGGAATCACGTTTTGAAGAAAGTTATGCCTTTGTCGAACAGTTACCCGTCTCGCAACTGCACGTCTTTCACTATTCGGAGCGTCCGGGCACACAGGCGCTCGAAATACGGCCGGCCGTTCCTCCGGCCATCAGGCAACTGCGCAGCAAACGTTTGCTGGAACTCTCCGATCTGAAATGGAGACAATTCTATGAATCTCAAATCGGACAGACAGCGGAAACGCTCTTCGAACACACACGCCGGGGAAAGATGATGCACGGGTTTACGGCCAATTACGTCAGGACGGAAGCGCCTTACCGTACGGACGCCGTGAACCGCATCTCACGCGTACGGCTAAACGGATGGAACGCCGGCGGAACGGCGCTTGCATGTACTTTCATCGACTGACAGTGAAGACAGGCAACATCACATATTCGATGCTCTATCTCTGGATGAAAGCACATGCCCTGCTGCCGATGCGCGTCCTCTACGCGCTTTCCGACATGCTGTATTTCTTTATTTACAGGATTGCAGGATACCGGCGGAAAGTCGTACGAAACAACATACTTCATGCCTTTCCCGAAAAAACGGAAAGCGAACGGCTCCGGATGGAACGGAAATTTTACCGGCATTTCGCCGACTACATAATGGAAACCGTCAAGCTGGCCGGCATTTCGTACGGGGAACTGCTCCGCCGCGCGCATCCCAACAATCCCGAAATCATAGACTCCCTGTTTGCGCAGGGGCATACGTGCATCCTGCTGATGATGGGGCACTACGGCAACTGGGAATGGCTGACCGGCTTTACGGATTCGTTCGGTGTGAAACTGCAAATCCACCAGATATACCGGCCTCTGACCGACAAAGCCTTCGACCGTTTGTTCATCTACATGCGGACACGTTTCAAATCGTTCGTAATGAAAAAGAACGACACCGTGCGCCACGTGATTCGCCTCAAGCAGGACAGGACGCCGTCGCTCATCGTTTTTATCGCCGACCAGACGCCCTCGCCGGCGAATATCCATTACCGTACGACGTTCCTCAATCAGGATTCGGCCATGTTTACCGGCGCGGAGCGGATTGCGACGAAACTGAACCTCCCCGTAGTTTTTGCCGACGTAAAACAGGTCGGACGGGGATATTACACCGTAGACTTCGAACTCATCACCGACCACCCCCGCGAAATGCCTGAATTTACCATCACCGAAAAATACGCCCGCCTGATGGAACGGTGCATCCTGCGCGAACCGGCCTGCTGGTTCTGGACGCACCGGCGGTGGAAGCACACGCGATGAACGGCGATGCCAAAAACAGGTACGCATGTTTGCCCCTCAGTTCCCGTCCGCTCGTGCAGTTTTTGCAAACATCTGCATATTTTCGCCTGCATGTGGAAAACTTTTTGTACTTTTACGGTACTTTTACGGGCATTATTGATGACAGTGAAAAAAGACAGGAAAAAACGAATCGGCGGATTTTTTGCCGCATGTCTGTGGCTGCTGCTTACGGCCGCGGCGGCGGGCGGCGCGCCTCAACGCCCGGACAGGTATTCCGCACCGGAAAATCAGGTGAAAATAACCGTGACGGACAACCGCATTGCGGTGGCGTATGCGCCGGCGGGGAGCGTCATGGAAATATATAATGTGATAGGTGTCAAGGTACAGTCGATACAGCTCCGGAAACCGTCGGGCGAGTATGTGATCACCCTTCCCAAAGGATATTACATTGTGCGTATCGGGGTGACGGTGCGAAAAATCGTGATCCGGTAGACCCGGCGGCGTGGATTCTTCGGTTATTTTTCCGAAAGACATGTCTGCTACGGGTGAGAGTGAAAAGCAATCAGCCCGTCCACAGGCGAATCGACGACGAGGCCGATGCGGAAACCTGACCTGCGGGCGGCTTCTTTCAGAATATCTCTGAAATGGAAAGCAATGGAACCGGCGAAATGTACTTTGTGGCGACGAAAGTCGTACTTCGACACGTTGCGCACAAAAAACGACTTGAAGCAGTCCAGCACCAGTTTGCGGACAGACGGCTCGCTCACGTTCTGCAGTATAAACGGAGAGAAACTCGCCAGAAAACGGTTGGGATACGGCTGGCAGTATACGCGGTCGATAATTTCGGGCAGCGTCATGCCGTACTGTCTGAGGAATTTTTCTTTCAGGCCGGACGGCATCATGTCCTTCATCAGGTTGCCGATTAGATGTTTTCCCATATTGGCACCGCTGCCCTCGTCGCCCAGGATGAAGCCCAGCGGAGAAACGTTCCGGACAATTTGCCGGCCATCGTAGAAACACGAATTGGAACCTGTACCCAGAATACAGGCGATGCCTGCCTCTCTGCCGCAAAGCGCGCGCGCCGCTCCCAGCAGGTCGGTGTTCACCTCTATCGCCGCAGTCGGCATGGAACGTGCAATGGCTCGCCGCATCACTGCCACCCTGTCGTATACGCAGCCCGCGCCGTAGAAATAGACCGCACGGAAGGCGTTCGTATCGACATGCAGCCGGGGGATCGCCTCGCTGGCTATGCAGTGGGCAATATCTTCTTCCGGCTGAAAATACGGATTCAGTCCTGACGTCATCGTATGGCTTATCGCCGTTCCGTTTCGAACCGTGTGCCACCCTGTTTTTGTCGACCCGCTGTCTACTATCAAAATCATACGGTTATATCCTTCTGCTTATTGTTTAACAATGGCGCAAAGATATGTTTTTTTTTCGTCAAACACTTTGGACAGGCTGCATAATTGCATTTTATGGAGAGGAACGGAGAGGCTGCGAAATATTTTAGTATCTTTGCGGCCTCAAAACAGGTATGATAAAGATGAATTTTATTGAAGAACTGAGATGGCGGGGCATGATACACGACATGATGCCCGGTACGGAAGAACAACTACAGAAAGAAATGACTTCGGCATACGTAGGTATCGACCCGACAGCCGATTCGTTGCATATCGGTCATCTGGTGAGCGTCATGATGCTAAGGCACTTTCAGCGCGCGGGACACCGTCCCATCGCATTGATTGGCGGCGCAACGGGCATGATAGGCGACCCGTCCATGAAATCGGCCGAACGCAACCTGCTCGACGAGGCCACGTTGCGCCATAACCAGGAAAGCATCGGCAGGCAGCTGGCCGGATTCCTCGATTTCGATTCCGATATGCCCAATGCCGCAAAGCTGGTTAACAACTACGACTGGATGAAGGACTGCACCTTTCTCCACTTCATTCGGGATATCGGCAAGCATATTACCGTCAACTATATGATGGCAAAAGATTCGGTCAGGAAACGCCTCGGCGGCGAATCGAATGCAGGCATGTCGTTCACCGAATTTTCGTACCAGCTAATGCAGGGCTATGACTTCCTCTTCCTGTACGAGCACGAAAACTGTCGCCTGCAGATGGGTGGTTCTGACCAGTGGGGCAATATCACGACCGGAACGGAACTGATTCGCCGGAAAGTGAACGGCGAAGCCTTTGCCCTGACCTGCCCGCTGATCACCAAAGCCGACGGCGGTAAGTTCGGGAAAACGGAAACAGGCAACATCTGGCTGGACAGGAAACGCACTTCGCCCTATGCGTTTTATCAATTCTGGCTGAACGTAAGCGATGCGGACGCAGCCAAATATATCAAAATATTCACGCTGCTTGACCGCGAAGAAATCGAAGCGCTCACGGCAGAACAGGACGCCGCGCCTCACCTTCGCCCCCTGCAAAAACGCCTGGCAAGAGAAATTACCGTCATGGTACATTCGCCCGGAGACTGCGATGCCGCAGTCGAAGCCTCCGGTATCCTGTTTGGAAACGCAACGTCCGACACGCTCAGAAAACTGGACGAAGAAACACTGCTGGCCGTTTTCGAAGGCGTTCCGCAGTTCGAGATTTCGCGCGACGAACTGGCTGCAGGTATCAAAGCCGTCAGCCTCTGCACGGAAAAAGCACCCGTTTTCTCCTCAAAAGGCGAAATGCGCAAACTCGTACAAAACGGAGGCGTTAGCCTGAACAGGGAAAAACTGTCCGATCAGGACATGCTTGTAGATACAAATAATTTATTGAACAATAAATACCTGCTTGTACAGCGAGGCAAGAAGAATTATTCCCTGCTGATTGCCCGGTAATCTTTCCCGTTAAAATACTTGCAGATTCAGGAAAAAAGCCCCATCTTTGCAGCGCTCCTGAAAACGGCAGCGCGCTGTTTTGTCTCATGGTGTAATGGCAGCACAACAGGTTTTGGTTCTGTTTGTCCAGGTTCGAATCCTGGTGAGACAACAAATACGGTTTTATTTCGACACTCCGTGAAATTGTAAAAAAAGCATATCCCGCTACGCTGTGCGCGGATAATGTTTGCCGAAAACGGCGGTCTTGTAGTTCAATGGATAGAATGGAAGTTTCCTAAACTTTAGATCCGGGTTCGATTCCCGGCGAGACTACTCACCATACTGCGCACGACGCGGTTATTTCACCACCGCGATTTTCGTCACGACGCTTTCGCCTGCGCCGGGCGTGGAAGCCAGCACAAGATAGATACCCGTCGCCACACGGTTTCCGCTGCGGTTGCGGCAATTCCACGAAAACTGTCCGCCGGCCGACCTGCCCTGATATATCAGGTTGCCGTTAAGGTCGGTAATCTTCACGTTCGAATCATTCATCAGTCCGGTGACGACGACTTGCCCGTCATATTCCGGACGAACGGGATTGGGGTAGGCGTAAACATCCGAATAGCTTTCGCTTGCTTCCGTAGCTTCTCCCCGGTACGAAATCAGCCCTTTGTCGGTGCCGATAAAAACTTCGCCCGTCTGCCGGTCGATGGCTATGCTCCTGACATTGTTCGAATACAGCGGCGAATTGTCGACAGTAAACTGGTGAATCGTTTCCATCCCGTCGGGGCTGACCAGGAAGACGCCCGAATTTGCCGTGCCGATCCATTTGCGATTACCGCCGTCCACAGCGATGGCGTTGATTTGTTCGCCGCTCAGAAAATAGTAGTTTTCGCCGTTCCCGTCGGTACGCACTATACGGTTGCAGTAGAGGTTGTCCGGGTTTTCGATGGCGCGGTTGGGCGAGGGGCAGTAAATAGGCCCTATGTCCGTCCCTATCCATACTTCGCCCTTCAGGTCTTCGGTCATGCAGTAATATCCGCCCGATTCAATGGCCGCGCCCGTGCCGCTTTTGAAGGAAGTGAAGTAGTACGACACGTCGTCCGAATTGTCATACGGCGTACCCCGGTCGTCAAAGACCAGGATGCCGGTCGAGGCGTTGCTGTGCGGCACGTTTACCCACTTGTATCCTTTGGAGGTAATCATGATCTGGTCGACGAAATAGGCGTTTGCGATGCCCGGATAGTAGAGCGATACCCATGTTCCGTCGGGCTTACGGACTACGATTCCGTTGTCGACCTGACTGTTCGTTATCCACAGGTTTTTGTCCCTGTCGTAGCAAAGTCCCTGTGTCCGGATGTAGTGATTGTTGCCGGACAGGATGGTTTGCAAGGCGCTGTTGGTGTGATTGTACAGTTGCGCAAATTCGTTATTGCGAAACTCCAGCACACCTTCACCGCAAGTGGCGACGAAGAAGTGCGTTCCGTCTTCGGGGTCTGTCACGATGGCGGTATAGTCCTGACAGGCGTATCCGACAGCCCGGTTGACAGCAGATTCGTCGAAGTTAAACCATTTTCCGTCCCGGCAGGTTGCCAGCGTGCCCGGATTGTGGTAGCGGTCTGTTTTGGAGCGTCCACCGCCGGCAACCCACAGTGTTCCGTCCCGAAACGTCAGGAACTGGGACAGGTTGCGTTTCGGCCCTTCGGTATTCAGTCCTGACACGAACGGTTCGAACTGGCCGTCTGCAGTCCGCCTGATGCCTGCAAGCCCGCCGGTGCCTGCCGCAATCCAGTAGTTCCCGTCGTCTTTCAAACTCGAGACGTCATTCACCGTGCCGAGGTTTGCCGATTCGTACTGCGCGAGCGATTCGTAGACGTACATCGTGGATGCCGTGTGCAGAATCAGACGGCCGGCCTGCAGTTTCATGCTGCGAAGCCCGGTATGCCTGACAAGCGTTTTTATCTCTCCGCCTGCATCCATGAAAAATACGCCTGCATTGTCTGCCAGGAAACAGACCATGTCCTGAAACACGCACAGACGACGGATATTCTCCGCCTTGAAGTCGGTTGCCGGCAAGGGTACGGTGCGCCAGTTGTGGTTGTCCAGCAGGTTGTCGCCGACAGACGCTTCGAGTAAGCCGCTGGCCGTGGCCGCAAGGATCGTCCCGCCGCGGAGGCAGACGGCATAGGTATTCACGTTCAGCCTGTACGTCTCGGAGATTTCCTTTTTGCTCATCTTGATTACCATGATTCCGAAGGCGGTGGAAAGGTATGCATTCTCACCTTCGAAATTGATGCCGTTCACGGTTTTATCCTGGATGTTGGTTGCTTCCTTCAGGAAAGGCAGGTTGTACAGTCCGTCTTCGCTCATCAGGTCGATGTTGCCGTTGCTGTAAACGATCAGCAGGGTTTTCGAGTCGGGATGATAGTCTATCATGCTGATTTCGGTATCGCTCAACCCGTTTTTCTTGGTGTGAACCGTCACGCTGTTGTCGTCCTTGCCGTAGCTGTAGAGCGTGCCGTCGGCCACTGCATAGACGCGACCGGCTGCTTCGGCGATGCTTTTCGTATCGTATACGGCCAGGTGCGTTGTCCATTCGCCGACGCGCTGTGCAGCAGCCGGCTGTACGAGCAGCAGGAGTGCGAGAACAGTTGTCTGATATTGTTTCATCGTGTATCAATCTTTTGTTTGAGATAAAAAACCGGCCAGTCTCGCGATGGCCTGTGCGCGGTGGCTGATGGTGTTTTTCACCGCGTCGCCGAGTTCGGCAAATGTCTGTGTGTAGCGTTCGGGCACGAAGACGGGGTCATAGCCGAATCCTCCGCCACCCCGTGGGGTATCGACGATGCGGCCGTTCACGACGCCGTCGAACAGGTATTCCCGTCCGTTCAGTATGAGTGCAATCACCGTCCTGAAACGGGCGCTCCGGTCTGCCTGCCCCGACAGTTCGTCGAGCAGCAGGCGCATGTTTGCAAGGCTGTCGCACGCATCGCCTGCATAACGTGCCGAATGGACGCCGGGACGTCCGCCCAGCGCCGCAACTTCCAGACCCGTGTCGTCGGCAAAGCAGTCGCATCCGAACATCCGCCCGATGAAGCGAGCTTTCTGCAGGGCGTTGCCTTCCAGCGTGTCGGACGTCTCCGGGATGTCTTCGTAAAAATGCATATCTGCCAGCCCGACGATTTCCGTCCCGGCGGGCATGATGGCGCGTACTTCTTTTAATTTATGTTCGTTGTGCGTTGCAAATACAATTCTGTTCATGACGATTATGCTCCTTGCGTAATCTATAACGGAGATTTTCCGGTAAAATTGCAAATGGCCGAAAGTCCGGTCAGGAAAAGTTTGAGGCGCTATTTTTGAATCGGCGTCAAAAACCGGATTTTCTCATACTGCAGGCAAACTCATCCCCGTGATCTTGCGGTAGAGATCCAGCGCATACACATCCGTCATGCCCGATACGTAATCAAGAATGCACTGTATCTTGCCGTACACCGTGGTTGCGCGAATGTCGTACTGTTCCGGTATGCGATTGAGCAGTAGCTGGCTGTACGACTTGTCCGGATTCATCACCGCTTCAATCAGCAAGTCAATTAGCGAACTGAAAATATGATAGCCTGCCAGTTCGATGTCGACCACTTCGTTCGCGATGTAAATTTTTTTATACGCTACCTCCGAGCAGGCGCGGTAAGCATTCCCTGCCATTTCGCTCACGTTTTCGATCAGCGGCCTGTCATACTGTCCTTCCAGTATCTGCGTTTCATTTTCCAGAAACACGTGCGTACATTCGTCGACCAGCAACCCGATGATGCACGAACGCAGGTAGGCGATCTTCTCGTTTTTGTCTTCCACCATCTTCATCGTCCGGTAGATACTGTTCAACCGTTCGCCGCCGAAATACTGGAGCATGAGTTCGATCGTTTCTTCGCTTGTGAGGATGCGCAGCTTGTGAGCGTCTTCGATATCCATAATCTGGTAGCAGATGTCGTCGGCCGCTTCGACAAGATACACAAGCGGATAGCGTGCGTATACAGCTTTGTCGGGATAAATCCTGTGAATGCCCAGTTCGCGGGCGATTTTCAGATACGTTTCTTCTTCGGTCTGAAAGAAGCCGAATTTGCCTTTCGTTGCGAACGTCGAGGCATGAGGATATTTGACGATGGAGGCCAGCGTACTGTACGTAAGCGCAAAACCTCCGGATCGCCGCCCGACAAACTGATGCGTCAGCAGGCGTATGGCATTGGCATTGCCCTCGAAGTTGATGAAATCTTCCCACCGTCCGCCTTCCGTCCGCACTTTTTCTTCAAGCCGTTTTCCGTTGCCTTCTCTGAAATATGCAGTAATCGCCCGCTCGCCCGAATGTCCGAACGGAGGATTTCCCATATCGTGCGCCAGACAGGCTGCCGAAACAACAGACCCGATTTCCGAAAAAGAAATATCTCCGCCGGAATATTTCAGCATCAGTCCTCCGGCGACATTATTGCCCAGCGAACGACCTACGCACGACACTTCAAGGCTGTGCGTAAGTCTGTTGTGCACAAAGATGCTCCCCGGCAGGGGAAACACCTGCGTCTTGTTCTGCAAGCGGCGGAAAGGCGACGAAAACACAAGGCGGTCGTAATCGCGCTGAAAATTGGTGCGCTCGTGTTTCCGCTCGTGATAGGCCTCAATTCCCAGCCGCTTACCCGAAAGTAATTGTTCCCAGTTCATATTGATTCGATATTTAAGATTCAAAATTTAAAATTCCTTCGCAGATCTGCGCGTTAAAATCAACAGTCCGGCAAAAGTAAACAGGGCGTTGAACAGCAGCAGTTCGTAACTGAACCGGTAGCCGTTGAACCATGATTCGGAATATTTCTGCAGGATATAGCAGATGAGAGGCGAGAGGATGGCAACAAGCGGGACGTATCTGTCGTGCACGCGCTGTTTCATGAATATGCCGAATGCAAACATGCCGAGTATGGGGCCGTATGTGTAGCTTGCCAGCGTGTATACGGCATCGATTACACTTGTGTTGTTCAGCATGTTGAAGACAAAGATAACTGCGCCCGTGACAAGAGCCATTCCTGCGTGCACCCGTTTGCGCAGGCGTTTCACCTCTTCGTCGCTTTTGCCTTTCGTTCCTGCGATGTCTATTGTGAACGAGGCAGTCAGTGCCGTCAGCGCCGAACCGGCCGTGGCATACGCCGACGAAATCAGTCCGACGATAAACAGTACGCCCACTGTCACGGGAAAATATCCTCCGGTGGCAATCATCGGAAACAGTTCGTCGCTCATGGCCGGATTCTCGATCCCGCGCCGTGCGATGTATGTGTAAAGCAGGACGCCCAGCGTCAGAAACAGCAGGTTGATGAAAAATTGCATGACTCCGCTGGTAATGATGTTTTTCTGCGAGTCTTTCGAATTGCGGCAACTCAGGTTGCGCTGCATCATGTCCTGATCAAGTCCCGTCATGGCGATCATCGTGAAGACGCCTGCGAGGAACTGTTTCAGGAAAAACCTCCTGTCGTTGAAATCGTCGAAAAAGAACATGCGCGACAAATCGCTTTCGGCAACGGTTCGCACCAGTCCCGCGGGGCTTAACTGCAAATCGGACGCTACATAATATATACACATCACGACGGACGTCACGAGGCAGAACGTTTTCAGCGAGTCTGTCCAGATGAGCGACTTCACTCCGCCGCGAAACGTATAGAGCCACACAAGCGCCACCGTACATGCCACATTCAGGATAAAAGGCAGGTGGAGCGGTTCAAAAACAAGCAACTGGAGCGTCAGACACACCAGAAAAAGGCGTACCGACGCGCCCAGCATTTTGGAAATAAAGAAAAACCATGCGCCCGTACGGTGCGACGACGCGCCGAAACGGTTCTCCAGGTATTCGTAGATGGATACGACTTTCATCCTGTAAAACAGAGGCACCAGTACGAAGGCAATCAGTATTTGCCCCACGACAAAACCCATCACCATCTGCAGGTACGAAAAACCGCCTGTGCCTACCATGCCGGGCACGGAAACAAACGTCACACCCGAAATACTCGAACCAATCATCGCAAAAGCTACCACAAACCACATCGACTTGCGGTTGCCTGTGAAAAAGCCTTCGTTGTCGCTTCTCCTGCCCGCAACAAACGATACCGCAAACAGTACGGCAAAATAGCCTGCAATTATGACGAGTATAAGCCCGGGACTCATTGTATTTCAATACAACTTGAATGTGAATTGCAGATTAATCACCGGCCACCATTCCGCCCATTCGGCATAGTCGTTGATCATCTCGATATTCTCGCCCTCTACCTCGTTCGTGTTTTTCAGGTTGAGGGTATGGCCGTCCTGCTTCAGGGTGTAGTCGCCCTGATAGAGCATGCCCAGTTCGAACTTCACGCCGAAACCTCTTTTCGTGACAGCTTTCCCAAGCCCGATGCCCAGATAGGGTTTGACGGTATTTCCGAGGACAAGGTCGAGGTTCGCCCGCCCGTCTTCGGTTGCAACTTCGTAGCCGTCCACATTCAGCGTCGGCCATTCGTAGTTGGGTTGCAGTACTACCGGCTGACTGTTTCCGTCAACCAGCCGCCCCTGTATCTCGATTTGATTCGTTCCGACATACGCGCCGGCCGTGAAATGGAAAATACCGCGCGAAACCGGATGAATATCCGCCAGCAAATGACCGTGCACCATGTTGATTTTCCCCTTGGCGCGATAGAGAGGCACATATCCGAACGCAGGTTCCAGCCTGTCGGAATAGCTGTCTAAAGAATAATTTTGATACCCCAGAGAGAAAGGCAATACATCAGCGCCCGCGCGGGCATTGATGTGAGCGCCAAGCGGCGTCGCCAGTTCAAGTCCGACACCCATAGTAGACAGACGCAAAGCCAGATTCATCTGGCTGAACGGCGCTGTTTCCTGCGCACGTAGCGCAGGCAATCCAATCGTTGTTACAACGATAATCATAAATAGACAATGTTTTTTCATTCTGTTAATTTTATAAATTTACTTCAAATGGGGACAAAATTACTGTTTTCCGGCATATTCACAAAAAAAAATCCGCATGAAGGGTCCATTTCAAATTGTCGCTTTTTATTTTTAACCGCAAGGAACGCCAGGTATCCGCAGAGAACGCCAATACTTTGCGCACTTTGCGGTAAGATTTCCTGTCATGCGACAATTTGAAATACGGCCATTGCTTCCTGCTTCATACTTCCCCCGACCTCTCTCCACAAGAGTGTGTATCCAGTTTGGACAGCACGTCGCGGATTTTTTCGTAAGTCGGGATGCGTGTCGGCACCAGCGGAAGGCGCAGTTTGTTCTCGATGAATCCCATCATGTTCAGCATGCTCTTCACCCCGGCGGGATTGCCGTCTACGATAAGCAGTTCGAAGAGTTCGGCGAAACGCGAATGCATCACGCGCGCATTTTCGTAGTCGCCTGCAAGCGCCAGCCTGACCATCCGTCCGAACTCATGTGGGAAAGCATTGCCTATCACTGAAATCACGCCGACGGCGCCCAGCGCTATCAGCGGGAAAGTGATGCCGTCGTCGCCGGATATGACTTGAAAATCGGCTGGCTTGTGTTTGATGATATCGTCCATCTGCGTGATATTGCCCGAAGCCTCCTTGACGGCGATTACGCAGTCAAATTCGTCGGCGATGCGGAGTGTGGTCTGCGCTGTCATGTTCACTCCCGTGCGTCCGGGCACGTTGTACAATACGAGCGGCAGGGGTGTGACTTCCGCCAGCGCCCTGTAGTGCCGGTAAATACCTTCCTGTGAAGGCTTGTTGTAGTAGGGCGTGACCGAGAGAATGGCGTCGATGCCTTTGAAGTCGCCATGTTTCAATTTGTCGACTAATGCGCGGGTGCAGTTGCCACCCACACCCATCACGACGGGTACGCGGCGGCGCACCTTCTCCACGACGCGGCTGACTATTTCCTCCTTTTCGCCGTCTGTCAGCGTAGGAGTTTCGGCTGTCGTACCCAGCACGACAAGGTAATCGACGCCGTGCTGTATCTGATATTCTACCAGCCGCATCAATGCGCCGTAATCTACGCTTTCATCTTCGTTAAACGGTGTTACCAGTGCAACGCCCATTCCTTTCAGATCCATGTGTATCATTGGAATAATTTCTTTCAGTTATTTCGGGAACAAAAGTAAGAAAAATCTCTCACCTGGAACGAATGGCCTGCAAATAATTTAATACCTGTTCGAATAAAAACGGGATGCCGTGCAAGTCGTCGTTCATGACAATGGACAGATCATACGTGTCTACATCCGCTTCGTATTTGGCGCCGACCTTGAATGCAGCCGGGTGTTGCAGTACAAGGTAGCGCATCACCGTCTGTTCGCGGTTTGTAAAATCGAGCAGCAAATCGACCGAAAGGCCGTTCAACTGATTGATGATGTTTTTTTTTGGGAATCCCCACATATCTACGTCGTTTTCGGCTTCTATCAGCAAGTAGGCGTAGTCCCATATCGGCGTTTCGTCATGTTTCTGTATGTAGACGCACACATGTACCGTTTTGCCCAGTTCTTTCAGCCGGTGGATACATAGCTCTGCTCTGTTCCAGTCTTTGGCTTCGCACAGGAGGAGCACATACTTCACGTCATTGAACGAACGGTAGCAGTGCACTCGCAGCGCCGCCGCTTTCGACAGTGCGTGTATCTTTTTATTGATAAATCGTTTGGTAAGAATCATGCTTCAATCCATTTTAAAAATTCTTCTTCATTGATCAGTTTGACGCCCAGTTTTTGCGCTTTTTCCAGTTTGGCCGGACCCATGTTTTCGCCGGCAAGGATGTAGTCGGTATTGCCCGATACGGCGCTTGCATTTTTCCCGCCGTAGCGTTCAATCATTGCCCTGTATTCGTCGCGCGAATGTTGTGTAAACGTGCCGCTGATGACGAATGTTGCTCCCTTCAGTTTGTCGGAGCGTTCGGACAGTACGTCTTCTCTCAGGCTCATTTGCAGTCCGTACGCTTTCAGGCGGTTGACCAGTGCGCGGTTGCGCTCGTCGGCAAAGTAGCTGACGACGCGCTTGGCGATGCGTTCGCCTATTTCGTCGATGGCCAGCAGCGATTCCATGTCGGCCTGTTCGAGCTTTTCCATCGAGGTGCAGGCGTATGCCAGTCTTTTGGCGACAGTTTCGCCCACGTAGCGGATGCCCAGACCGTACAGGACGCGTTCGAAGGGCACTTGTTTAGAGGCTTCGATGCTGCCTATCAGGTTGCCGGCGCTTTTTTCCGCCCAACGTTCCAGATTGAACAGATCGACCTTCCTGAGTGCGTACAGATCGGCTATATTGTGCACATAGCCTTCCCGGTACAGGACTTCTATCGATTCGTGACCGATATTGATGTCCATTGCGCGGCGCGTCACGAAGTGTTCGATTTTTCCTTTTATCTGGGTGGCGCATCCCCATTCATTGGGGCAATAGTAAGCCGTTTCGTCTTCGGGGCGTACCAAAGGCGTGCCGCATTCGGGACATTTTTTGATGAATGCTATTTTTTCGCCCATCAGGATGGTGCGGGCATCCACGTTTACGCCTGTGATTTTCGGGATGATTTCGCCGCCTTTTTCAACGAAGACGTAATCGCCGATATGCAGATCCAGCCCGGCGATGATGTCGGCGTTGTGCAGCGTAGCGCGCTTGACCGTCGTACCGGACAGTCGCACAGGGTCGAGGTTGGCCACCGGCGTCACCACGCCCGTGCGTCCTACCTGATAGGAGACGGCATTCAGTCGCGTGACGGCCTGCTCGGCCTGAAATTTGTAGGAGATAGCCCAACGCGGACCTTTTGCCGTGAATCCCAGGAAACGCTGCTGGCGCAACGAGTTAACCTTAAGTACGATGCCATCGGTAGCCACCGGCAGGTTTTTGCGCGCCCCGTTCCAGTGGGCTATGTAGTCGAATACGTCCTGCAGCGAAAGGCATTTGCGAATGACGTCGGGAATCTTGAAGCCCCATGAACGGGCGGCTTCGAGGTTGGCATAGTGTTCGTCGAAGGGTAGTGACTCGCCCAGCAGGTAGTACATACACGCGTCCAGCCTGCGCGAGGCGACAATGGCCGGGTTCAGTTGCTTGAGTGTACCCGATGCGGCATTGCGCGGGTTGGCGAAAAGAGGTTCTTCCTGCATCTCGCGCTCATTGTTCAGCCGTTCGAACTCTGCCCATGGCAGCAAAATCTCGCCGCGAATCTCGAACTGTGCGGGGCAGTTCGTGCCGCGCAGTTTCAGCGGGATGGAACGAATCGTGCGGACATTGGCTGTCACATCGTCGCCCCGCGTGCCGTCGCCTCGTGTAATAGCCTGTACCAAATGCCCTTCCTCATATATCAGCGAGATGGATATGCCGTCGTACTTCAATTCGGCCACCAGTTCGAACGGTTCGTTGAGTGTTCGCGCCGTACGTTCGTAGAAATCCCTCACTTCGTCTTCCGAGTATGTATTTCCCAGTGAAAGCATCGGATAGCGGTGTTCTACCGATACAAAAGACCGGGACAGGTCGCTGCCCACTCTTTGCGCAGGCGAAAACGGATCGCCATACTCCGGATAGCATTCTTCCAGAAGTTGCAATTCCTTCATCTTTGCGTCGAACAGACGGTCGGATATGGTCGGCGCCGAAAGCACGTAGTATTCATAATTATACTGTTCCAATTCCGTCCGGAGCGCTGTTATCTTACTTTCAATTTCGTTCATATATTCTATATGGAATGCAAATATACGTGATAAAAGTGATATTTCAACGATTTGACGATTCAAAGATTGAATCCGCATTACGCAAGTGGATTACGGGCAGGTTAAATAATACTGAACATTTACCTCGCGTTCAAGCGTAAAGCGATTGGTCTTCGGTTCCTGTCGAACATAGGGAGTTGTTTAGAACATACGCTGCAGCCCGTCTATGACTTCCCGGTTTTCGAAACACAACTTGCCGACAAATCGACAATGAGCAATTACTGAATGATTGATAACTGAATCCTGAATTTTGAGTCCTGAATTTTTTACATTAAAATTCCAAAAATTAATTATTCAATCCTCCATCTGTGATTAAAAAAATATAATAATGCAAAAAAGACCCGAATAAACTTTGTATATATAAAACAGAAAATGTATTTTTGTGGTCGTAATACGATGTGATAATTTAAAAAAATACAAAATGAACAAATACTCTGTTTTTCTTGCAAATATGTATGATTCAGGTCTCCTTTTGGCGGACTGTGGCATGATGTTTGCAGAGAGAGAGAGAGAGAGAGAGATGAGCAGGCGTATGTAGTCTATACATTTTATATATACGCGCGTATTTGCATGCGCGTCAAAACCAGCAAAAACAAATCATTTAAATCATATTCCCCGGTCGTCGTTTTTATCGGACTAAGCGACGAAACGGGCACAGGAGAATTACGAATTACGAATTAAGAATTACGAATTAACAATTACGAATTAGAAATTACGAATTACGAATTAATAAAATGGAAATTATGTTTTATACACGAATCAACAAAATTAAAGTTTTTGACAATCGCGAAGGTTTTTTGGGATTGTTTAACCGGAGCGCCGAACTGCGCATATACAGTCTGGTATCGAATCCGGCCGGAAGGGCGGGTCATTTTTTGGAAAGCAATTTGCATGTTCCGTCGCTTTCCGTTTCCGATTTGCTCGATGTTGACGAAAAAAAGCGCGAGGAAAAACTGCTGGAACAGGTTCTTGCCGAAGCCGGGTTCATCGCCCAAAGCAAGTGCCTTGAAATTAACGGCGTGAAAGACAATCAGACCTTGCTGTTCGGCGATTCGGGTCTGGTCATATACTCGAACGAACATATCCCCGACGCACAGGATATCCGGCTCTGGGTAAT
>JAISXP010000118.1 GCA_031270465.1 Tannerella sp.
GTCAGTCCGGCGCTCATCGAGGGAACGGGGATGCCGTACCGAATGGCCGTCGACACAACTTTGCGCCAGCTGTCCTGGGCGGCCGTCACTTTCTCCCTGAAGAAGGGGTCGAGCAGCAGGTTCGCCAGGGCGGGATTGCGGTCGAACGCCTCCTTGATTTTGCCGAGGAAGACGGAACGGATGATGCAGCCGCCGCGCCACATGAGGGCGATGCCGCCGTAGTTCAGGTTCCAGCCGTATTCCTTCGCCGCCTCGCGCATCAGCAGGTAACCCTGTGCATAGGAGACGATTTTGGAGGCGTAGAGCGCACTTTTCAAGTCGCTGATAAATGCCGTCCGGTCGCCGGAGAAGGGTTCCGGTTTCGGGCCGGTCAACTCGCGCGACGCCGCGACGCGCTCTTCCTTCTGCGCCGAGAGGCAGCGGGCAAAGACCGATTCGCCTATCAGTGTCAGGGGGATGCCGAGGTCGAGCGCTGCTACACCTGTCCACTTGCCGGTGCCTTTCTGTCCGGCGGTGTCGAGTATTTTGTCGACCACGATTTCGCCTTCTTCGTTGCGGTAGGCGAGGATGTCGCGCGTGATTTCGATCAGGTAGCTGTTCAGTTCGCCTTCGTTCCACGTCCTGAACACTTCGTGCATTTCGGGCGCGCTCATGCCGAGCAGGTCTTTCATGATTTGATACACTTCACAAATCAACTGCATGTCGCCGTATTCGATGCCGTTGTGCACCATCTTCACGAAATGTCCGGCGCCGTTTTCGCCCACCCATTCGCAGCAGGGTGCGCCGTCCGCCTTGGCACAGATGGACTGAAATACCGGCTTCACTAATTCCCAGGCTGCCGGCGATCCGCCCGGCATCATCGAAGGGCCGTTCAGTGCGCCTTCTTCGCCGCCCGATACGCCGGTGCCGATGTAGAGCAGTCCTTTACTTTCGACGTAGGCCGTGCGGCGGACGGTGTCGGGGAAATGCGTGTTACCGCCGTCGATAATCACGTCGCCCGGCTCGAGATGCGGGATGATTTGCTCAATGAAATCGTCTACCGCCTGTCCTGCCTTGACCAGCATCATCACTTTGCGCGGACGCTTGAGCGACCTGCACAGTTCCTCGATCGAGTGCGTCCCGATGAAATTCTTTCCCTTTCCGCGACCGTTCACGAAGGCGTCTACCTTCGAGACGGTGCGGTTGAATACTGCTACTGTAAAACCCTTGCTCTCCATGTTCAGCACCAGGTTTTCTCCCATTACGGCCAGTCCTATCAGGCCGATGTCTGCTAATTTTTCCATTGCTTTCTTTTATTATGATTATTAATAATTTAATTCATTCTCAAATATATTACCGGAATATTTCACCTGTCCCAGAACTTTTCCGGGTCAATCACCGTGTATTCTCTCCGTTCATATTCCGCTTTACTTTTCGTGATTTTGTTTCTGCTGCATAGTTACGACAGTTAATTTATTGTACAATATCAAATCCCAGCTCCCGCAGTCCGTTCGCGACCTCCGCATCCACACCGTTCAGGCGGAGCGTATAGCTTCCGAACTCGCGGCGAATCCAGTAGTTGCCGCGCTGTTCCTCGAACGTCTCCGGCGACTGCTTCAGTCGTCGGCTGTCTTCCATGACGGGATACGTATGCGTGACGGCTTCGTAAAATATCTCTTCGGGCGTCTTGCCTTTGCAGTCCACCGTGAACGTGACCGGGTAGGGTGGGGGCGGAACCGTCGCAGGATACCAGTCCGTCAGGACGTCCAGCCCGAAGAAGCGGCGCAGTTCATGCACACAGGCTGCCGTGCCGTTGGCCTTCCCGTCGGACGAATAGCCTGCGATATGCGGCGTGCCGACGAAAGCCTTTTCCAGCAGGAGAAGGTCGATGGCCGGCTCGTTTTCCCACACATCGAGTACAAAATCTGAAAGTTTCGTCTGCATGGCGTGTTTCAGCGCTGCCGAATCGACAACCGCTCCGCGCGAAGAATTGACAAAGACTGCGCCCGTTTTCATCCGTTCAAAAAAAGAATCCGAAGCCAGATGATACGTGGGATAAGGCTCCTCGCGGGTAAGCGGCGTATGGCAGGTGACGATGTCGCTCCGAGACAGCAGTTCGTCGAGCGGCGTAAAGGCATCCGGCCCTTCGCGGTCGGCGCGCGGCGGGTCGTTCAGCAGGACGTTCATGCCCAGTGCGGCGCCGGCGCGGGCAACCTTGCTGCCGACGTTGCCGACGCCAATCACGCCCAGCGTCGTTTCACGGAATACGCGGCGCTGTTCCTTCGCCAGGGCGACAAGCACAGCTGTGATGTACTGCTGCACGGACGACGAGTTGCAGCCCGGCGCATTGACCCAGCGGATGCCGCCGGCTTCGCAAAAGGCGGTGTCGATATGGTCGTAGCCGATGGTGGCCGTCGCAATCAGGCGGACGCGACTGCCTTCGAGCAGCGCCGCATTGCATTTTGTGCGCGTGCGCGTAAAAAGCGCGTCGGCATCCGCCACATCCACCGGAGATATGCCGGCGCCCGGCAGGTATGCGATGTCGGCATACGGTTCCAGTACGCCCCTGAGAAACGGTATTTTATCGTCCGCTACAATTTTCAGCCGTTTCATTTGAACCGTTCCCTGTAAGCCCAAAGTCCCAGTGCCGGATTGGAAATGTAGTAGATTTCCTCGCCGTCGACAATGTTCCAGCCGTCTGTCAGCCTGGCGGGGTCGTAGATGGCCGTCATCGCGTTCAGGTCTGCGTAGCTGAATCCGACGCCTTCAATCTCCCGGCGGGTCAGATGCCCCGGGCAGTAAGTAATTTTGAAACGTCCTTCCGACGTGCCGTGAATCAGATGCGCCGCCACGCCGAGGCCGTTTTGCAGGTCTTCGTTTTCCCGCACATATTGCAGCACCTGCGGGGTGTGCACATAACCGTATTTGCGGATAAGCACGTCGTTGACCGGGTCTTCGCCGAACTGATGCAGTCCGGGCGCGAGTACAATCAACTCGCCGCCGTCGGCAATGGCCATGCGGGTACGGTAGATGCTTTTGTTTCCCAGCCATGTGCTTCGAAATTCTTCCGGGTCAAGGTATACTACTACCTTTTTCATCTCCCGGTCGAGCATCCGGAAATTGACTTCGAGCGACAGTCGGGCGGCTTTTTCGAAACATTCGAAATCGTCGCCGATAAAAAGTCCGCGCATTTGCAGTCCGTCGTCACCCTGTGATATGACGGTCTGGAGGTAGACGATGGGCAGATATGCGGTAAAATGTGTAGAGGCGTAGTTCAACAACAAACGGACAGGCGTCTTGGCTCGTCCCATGATACGTTCCATGCCATAAGCGGCGCCGACGAAGTGGCTTTTGTTAATGCCTTCGGCTCCGCCCGTGCCGACAAAAATGTTTTTGTTGTAACTCGCCATGCCGATGACTTCGTGCGGGACGACCTGCCCGAGCGAAAGTATCAGGTCGTAGCCGCCTTCGATAAGCAGTTTGTTGATCTGCGCAGGCCAGTCGTAATCAACCACGCCTTCGGAAAATTCCTTTACATATCCGCCCGGCACCACTCCGACGGTGACCACGTCTTCGCGCCAGTTGTGCACCCGAAACAGTGAACGCGGCACGCCGGGAAACATCCGCCCGATTTCCGTGTCCGTCATCGGGAAGTGCGTGCCCAGTGCGGGCAGGATGTCGGTCAGGCGGTCGCCGTAGTATTCGTATGCATACTGCGTCAGTTCGCCGGCGCGCGAGTGATAGCGCGTGAAGTCGGGCGGGATGGCCAGCACTTTCTTTTTCGGGCCGAGCCTGTCGAATGTCTCGAAAACGGCTTTCTTCAAATCTTCTCCGCCAAGGGCAAGAGAGGGACTTCCTTTTTCAAAATACAGCATAAAATTCTTGAATTATTCGGGGATTGGTCAAACACAACATCATCTTAACACGCGGGCATTCCCTTTCCAGATGCTCCAGACCTGCTCTTCGTCGGCCGGTTGTCCGTAGTCGGTGAGGAAAGTAGTGGCCAGTGCGCCGGTAGCCCATCCGAACTGAATCCATTTTTCCGGTTCCCATCCTTTCAGAACGCCGTGAAGTAATCCGCCGACGAAGCCGTCGCCTCCGCCGATGCGGTCGAGCACGTGTATCGGGCGCGGTTCGATGACGTGCCAGTCCTCGCCTTCGAGCATGATGGCGCCCCACAGGTGGTCGTTGGCGCTGACTACTTCGCGCAGCGTGGTGGCAAAGACCGACGCATGGGGGAACGTTTTCTTTACCTGGCGTATCATGCCCTTGAAACTTTCGATTTTTGCGGCGATGTCTTTTCCGCCGGCTTCCGGGCCTTCGATTCCGAGACAGAGCTGGAAATCTTCTTCGTTGCCGACGAGAATGTCCGAGATGGACGCGATTTCGGCGAAAATATCGTGCAGTTCCTGTTCGCGTCCTTTCCAGAACGAAGCGCGATAATTGAGGTCGAACGAAATCTTCGAGCCGTATTTTTGCGCCGCACGCGCCAGTTCGAGGCAGAAGCGGCTGGTTTCGACGGACAGTGCGCCAATCAGTCCGGAGAGGTGCAGAATCTGAACGCCTTCACGGTCGAAGAGGCGTTCGAGGTCGAAATCTTTCACGTTAAGCGTGCGTCCGACTTCGCCGCTGCGGTCGTTCCACACGCGCGGCCCTCGCGAGCCGAAGCCGCTGTCGGCGATGTTGATCTGGTGACGGAATCCCCAGGGGCCTCCCTGTTCGACTTCCTTTCCTTCGTATTCGATGTGGCGGCTGTGGAGGTTGTCCTTGATGAACTGTGCTATCGGGCTGCCTTTCACGAAAGTGGTCAGCACCTTTACGGGAAGTCCCAGATAGGCGGGGATGCTTGCCACGTTCGATTCCGCACTGGTTGCCTGCATCAGCAACTGGTCGCTTTTGTGTATGGGTTGTCCCTGTGCTATCGGGGTCAGGCGTATTCCCATACTTGTGGGCACGACCAGCGCCCATTTGTAGTTGTCTTTCAGTTTCATGACAATATTGTATTTTGTGATGTTTTATATTGAGAAGGCGTCGAATCCTCCGTCGACGGGCGTCACGGTACCGGTCACGAAAGCGGAAGCATCGCTGGCAAGCCACTGTATGGTGCCGAGCAGTTCTTCGGGACGTCCGAGGCGGTTGAAAGGCGTGTGCGCCATGACAGTTTTGCAACGGTCGGAGGGCGTGCCGTCGGGATTGGTCATCAGGGCGCGGTTCTGTTCCGTGAGGAAGAAACCCGGGGCGACAGCATTTACGCGCAGCCCTTCGCCGAACTTGATGGCCAGTTCGCCGGCCATGTATTGCGTGAAATTGCTGATGGAAGCCTTTGCGCATCCGTAGCCGACAACACGAGTGAGGGGACGCAGCGCCGATTCGGACGAGATGTTGATGATGCTGCCTTTTTTCTGCGCTACCATTACTTCGGCAAAAACCATTGTCGGCAGCACGGTTCCGAACAGATTGAGGTCTACTACCTTGCGAAAGGCATTGATATCGAGGTCGAAAAATGTTCTGTCCGGCGGGATGGTCGCACCGGCCATATTTCCGCCTGCAAGATTGATCAATACGTCGATTTGTCCGTATGCCGCCAGGATGTCTTCGCGGTTCTTGACAAGCGTTTCCTTGTCGAGCACATCCGTTTCAAGAAAAACAGCCCGGCCGCCTGCGGCTACGATTTCTTCCGCAAGTTTTTTTCCGCCTTCGGCATTGCGGTCGAGTATTGCGATGCGCGCCCCTTCACCGGCAAGGTGTCGGGCCATGCAACCGCCCAAAATTCCACATCCTCCTGTGAGGATAATCACTTTGTCTTCTACACTGAACAATAAATTTTTCATAGCTTCCTTTTATGTATTTTACATTATTAATATAGTCATATTCTTTCAATCGATTCGCTCCTTCGTCCGGCACCGTATCGTCCCGCAAATTTACACATTTTTTTCGGTTGGGAATACTTTTCTTCAAAAAAGGATTCATAAACGCAAAGTTTGCCCTGTTCGGACGGCGGGAGTGCATTTGACTGCGTCGATTTTCATGCGGAAGAAAAATTATGCGTATCTTTGCACGGTTTTTTGCATGTATGAAACAGAGAACAGCGCAACAGCAGCAAATAAATACGACGGCTTTTCATATTCTGGCCGCATTGAGTGTAAGCCATTGTATGAATGACGCATTGCAGTCGGTTGTATCGGCCTCATATCCGATTATCAAAAACGAATTGCAGTTGAGTTTCCAGCAGATTGGGCTTATCACATTGATGTACCAGATATCGGCATCGGTGTTTCAGCCGATTGTGGGGCTTTATTTCGACAAGCGTCCGGCGGCATGGTCGCTGCCTGTCGGGATGGCGTTCACGCTGACGGGACTGGTCTCACTGGCTTTTGCGACGACGCTCTCGTGGATGCTTTTTTCTGTCTTTCTGGTTGGTATGGGCTCTTCGACGTTTCATCCCGAAGCGTCGCGACTGACGTCTCTGGCTTCGGGCGGAAAGCGTGGACTGGCGCAGTCGGTATTTCAGGTGGGCGGCAATCTGGGCGGCTCCCTGGGGCCTCTGATGGTCGCAGCAATCGTTGCACCGTATGCCCGCAGCAACATTGCCTATTTTTCCATCCTGTCGTTCATAGCTATTCTGGTAATGCTGTTTATCAGCCGCTGGTACAAGATGCGACTGCGGCTGATATCCAGCCTGAAAAAAGTGGAAAATGTTCGTGTTCAGTCACCTCTGCCACTGGGGAAAACGATTTTTACGATTCTGATTCTGCTGATACTGATATTCTCGAAATATGTTTACATGGCAAGCCTGACGAGTTACTATACATTCTACATGATTGAAAAGTTCGACGTGACGGTACAGCAATCTCAGATATATTTGTTTGTGTTTCTGATTGCTACTGCAGCCGGGACGTTGATAGGCGGCCCTCTTGGCGACAAAATCGGACGCAAGTATGTGATATGGCTCTCGATAGTCGGCGCAGCACCTTTTGCCCTGATGATGCCCTATGCAGGTCTGACGTGGACTGCCTTGCTGAGTTTTTGCACCGGACTGATACTTTCGTCGGCCTTTCCCGCAATACTGGTATATGCACAGGAACTTCTTCCCTATAAACTCGGACTTGTGTCGGGGCTGTTTTTCGGTTTTGCTTTCGGCATTGCGGGGATAGCTTCCGCCATTCTGGGCAAACAGGCGGATATCCACGGCATTGAAACGGTATATACAGTCTGTTCGTACATGCCTCTGATAGGTCTGATTGCATTCCTGTTGCCGAATTTGAAGAAAAAGAACGAAAATAGCGCAAGATGACGATCGGCATGAAATTACCGAAAGGGAGAAAGGGCGAATGAAGCAGGAAAAAGAAACTCGCGAAAATATCCTGAAAAAGAAATGCGTAAAATGTCTGAAAACAGTCTTCGGAAAAAATATTTTGAAACAGTATTGCAGAATCGAAAAAAAGCAGTATCTTTGCCCCGCAATTGAAAGAAACGAATTGTAAATGGTGTGGTAGTTCAGTTGGTTAGAATACCTGCCTGTCACGCAGGGGGTCGCGGGTTCGAGTCCCGTCCATACCGCTAAAAGCCTGAGACAGAAGGCGTCAAAAGTAAGACAAGCCCTACAAATTCAATGATTTGTAGGGCTTTTTCGTTGTAGGAGTGTCGGGGAGGAAAGACATTAAAAAGCCAAAAAAAGACA
>JAISXP010000077.1 GCA_031270465.1 Tannerella sp.
TTTCCGGCATTACACGATTGTGAACAGGAAACGGGATTTGATGGGAATATTCGTAGGGAAAATCCATTTCTTCCAATACGTTACCGGCGCATTTCTCACCCAGGGCTTCTCTGACGCCCAGTGTAGGAATAACCGTGTCTTTTTTCAACGTGATGGCCGCAATGCGGTGTTGATTTTCTTTGAAGAATGTTTCCCTGTAATGGCGGTATTTGGTAAACAAAAGCATCGACTTGAAGGCTTTTTCTATGAAATCTTCTTTTCTTTTCAGGATGCCAAGTCCTTTATGAATAAAATCATTCAGAAAATAATCTTTCAGTTTGCAAAAAGATTCCTTGTCCAGTATGTCGCGCGAATTTCCGTTCATCCGGCTGAACAGCGAACCTCCGCAAAACATGAATAAACGACTGCCGGAAATCAGCTTCTCAGGGTTCGACAACAGCAGCACCTGCGCCAAAAAAGCGCCGATGGAATAGGCAAATATGTTGATTGACGTGTTTTCCCTGAATAAGGAATGTTGTCCGCTTTTTATTTCTTTGATGAGTTGCCAGAGGTTGAAAATGGATTCTTTCCCCGAAACATAAAAGCGGGCAGGGCTTTCGGATAAGCGGCTGCTAAGCGCTAAATTGGCAAAAGTAGCGTTGTCCAGACCCGTAAACTTTTCTTTTCTGCGGTTTACATAAGATAGGAGTATGCGCGGATTATACCAGCTTCCGGGCGTACGGTTCATGTGGAAAGCAATGGGAAAGAGGATAACCGCCCGCCCTGTCTTAACAGCTAATGCTTCTGCCCAGGGGAGGTACTTTTCCCAATTGCGTTCGTTCAGGCCGTGCAGCAACAAAATAGCCTTGTCGGTTTGCTCAATGCCCCTATGTGCGAAAATTGTATAGACAAACAGGTTGTTTTCTTCGATATTGTCGTCTGAAACAGGACAAAATTCAGGCGGGGAAATCCCTTGTTGAAATTGTTTGATTTCCGGATTTACAAATATCTGACGGAATCGGAAAGGGCATATCTTCAACGAAGTATCCTCTACATTCACTTCTCTTTCGTAAGAGAATAAAACTTTCAATTTCTGGAAACGTTCAATGAATTTCATACAACATTTGATTCATACCCTTCTGTTCGGGTGCATTTATTCTGAGAACAAAGATAGCATATTCCGGCAAAGAAAGCCCTGCTGTCTGTATATTCTTTTTCCAGGTTCAGCCGCTTCGTATCCGAAAGTGCAACGGTCGTATCATTTATTTATGAAAACTGTTTGTCTTGTCTATCATTTCTCCTTTTTCAATACGGTAAAAACGTTGGTTGGTGGTAGGCGCGTTTAAGCCTCCCAGGTCTTCGATGTATGCACCAAGTTTGATATAATCAAAATCCGACAGGGAAATGCCGGCAGGCATCGCTGCTTTACCTGAATACCAGCCCGTTTTAATGTTCCCATCTTTCTGTCGCCTGACAAAACCGGCCAGCCGGCAGACTTCGCGGGGTTCGGCATCGCCGCCCATAAAACAGACGCAGGTAATAGCGTTGCCGTACGTTTCAAGCCATGCGAAAAGTGTTTTTTCATCCAGCGTTTCGCCCGCATCTCCCTGCAAGTGTGGACTGTGACATCCTTTGCAACGGTTCGGGCAGTTGGACAGATTGACCGCCAGCGTTACCTCGCCGGGAATTTCCTGAAAAACAATATCAAAGTTGACGTACCGAAGCATAATGCCTTCGTGCAGCCTCCTCCTGCCTGGGTTGTGAAAAATTGGTGATGCGCTTCATATAGCCGATAATGCGCGTGAGGTAATCGAGGTTTCGACTTTGACAGACGGGGCAGGTTTCTAACTTGCGTTTATCGATATGTCCGCAGGCATTACAAATCGTGTTCGGAATATTGAACGTGAAATAGTTGCAGCCTTCCTGTGTAGCCACACGCAATAATTGCCGGTACTGCTCCTTACTCAAATGTTCTTCCAGATTGAGATGCAAAGCCGAACCGCCCGTCAGGTGTTCGATATATTTACGGCCGTGCAGGCGGAATTTATCCACGATATTCAACGACTCGTCTTCCACGATATAGAAATAGCTGTTGTAGCAATCGCGGTTCACCCGGTAACCGTCGCGTTTGTCCCACCGGGCATGTTTCACGCCTACGTTTTCGGCGGGAATCATTTCGCAGTTGAACATCACGTCCTTCGTCCGGTAGCGTTTGTTGCAGGTTTCGACAAGTCCGAGTATCTGCTGCACAAATTCCGTATATTTCGGATTGTCGGTAATTTCGATACCCAGAAATTCGGCGGCTTCCACCAGCCCGTTCACGCCGATGGTGAGGTATTGCCGGCTCATGTTGATATAACCTGCCGTAAAGAGAGGCAACATGCCTTTTTCGTACATGTATTTCAGGTTCTCGTTGTAAGCCAGCTGCACTTTATGCGCCAGAGTAACGATTTCTTCAAGGAAAAAGAGATAGTGAATACCTTCGCGTGCAGCCTGTTGAATGCAGCGGTTCAGGTTGATGGTCAGCACGCTTTTCGAACCGGTGGACACGCCGCCCGCCCCAAGCGTGTAGCTGAAGCCGTTGTCCTGTATCTCGTTGCGCAGGCGGCAGCAACTGCTCAGCGAATCGGCGTTGTCGCTCATATAAGTAAAAAACGAATGCCCTTCGGCGTACATTTCAGCCGTGAAATCGCCGTATTCCCGGTCTTTCGCATCGCCGTTTTCGGTCAGCAAAGCCATGGTTTCCACAGGGAATGTCAGTACGGCGCGGGTGCGCTCCCGATTGAACCATCTCATAAAACGCTTCTGCAGCCAGCTGAGCGAATCCCAGTCGGGACGGCTGCCGCCGGGAAATACAAATTCGCCGAACAGGCTTTCAAAATAGTACCGGTCGTAGTACGAAATATTCCAAAAGACGGCCTGAAAATTCCGTGCGCCGGTCGGCTGATTGATAGAGTAAACGATTTGCTCGAAATAATCGGTGATGACCTTATCCAGCGTGCGTTGCTTTTTCGACAAGTCCACCACTTTGTCTGCGTGCAGGTAATAATCCTGTCCGTATTCCAGTCCGATGAAGTAGTTCATATACATCAAAAATTCCGGCGTGGCGCAGGCGCCGCTCAACATACTTGAAACCATGAAAACCATGTTCACAAACCCGCCGCAAAACGATTTCAGGTTGGTGGGCGCTTTGGAGTTGCCACCGATGGATGTTGTCCCGCCAATCAGCCAGGGATACATGGTAATGCTGGCGCAATAATTGGCGAGGCTTGTTTCGTCGTTTTTATAGATATAATGATAGTTCAACCATTCAATGTATTTATCGGCCACTTCCTTACCATACATTTCTTTCAAGCGGTCGGTGAGCATCCGGCGGTTGAGGCGGATGAAATTCGACTTGGGCAATTCGCCGATAAGCGTTGCCATGTTTTTGTTTTCTACGTTGGCGTTAGCGTCGTATTTGCTGCCCGAAGCCGCATTGGAGGCGTCGCAGTAATCCATCAGGAACCTGAGTTTGTCGCGCACTTCGCGGTCTTCCAGATGCTTCTGCCGGTAAAGCATATAGGATTTGGCGACGGCATAATAACGTTCGGACATCAGGGCAACTTCTACCTGATTCTGAATGTCTTCCACCGTACTGCCATTGGTGATGCTTATCCGGCTCAGGATATTTGTAATTACATCTTGTGTGGCAAAAATGCCCACCGACAGGAAGGCCTTTGCTATGGCATTCCTGATTTTTACGACGGAGAAAGATTCCTGCTTCCCGTCCCGTTTAATGATAAATATATCCATAAATACTAATAACTTTATATGTTCATACCTTTACTTGATACGGAACTTAAAGTCATTTCCTGAAAATAATACTGGGATAAACACGAACGGGAATCAAACACACCCCGCCATATTTGTCTCAAGCTTTATTCCCCGAAAGCTTTAAACCTAATGTATTTTGGCAGGTCTTCTGACTTGCTCCTTCTCTGAACACCTTCCCGCTCCCTATTCGGAGCAGTGGCAATTTGAGTCATTGTTCAAAGACTGTTGGCGGAGCTTACAGCAGCGGGTCTGTTCAGGATTTGCACCTGATTCCCTTTTCAATACACATTCCGAATGGAATATAATATCACCAAAAATACATGGCAAAGGTATGGATAATAATCTGGATTATGAAAAAGAGTTTTAAATTTATCAGGAACTATGGTCGCATCGTCATTGCGAGGTACGAAGCAATCCAGGGTGCCCGCTCTGGATTGCTTCACCCTCCAGGTTCGCAATGACGCCCCGTAATGGCGATGCGACCATTTGAATTGCACCCGATTCAATGGATTTCTATCGTCATTGCGAGGCACGAAGCAATCCAGGGTGTGCCCGCTCTGGATTGCTTCACCCTCTGGGTTCGCAATGACGCCCCGTAATGGCGATGCGACCATTTGAATTGCACCCAACCGGGGGCCGGCTTTTGTATATCCGGAAAAATCTTTGTACATCAATGCAAATTTGTCGCTATTATTTTTGCATTTAATATTTTTGTCTATCTTTGCTTCATATTTATCTGTTTATACTAATTAAAAACTAATCCGGAATATGAAGCTACAGCTCTTAACAATCGCAATTGTATGTGCAGCCTGCACTCTGAATGTCTCTGCACAGGTAACTATTGGCTCTGACA
>JAISXP010000129.1 GCA_031270465.1 Tannerella sp.
ACATCGTTTCGTTTGTTTCCGCTCCGGGCGAAATCACCCAAATGGGAAAGATCTTCCGGCTGGTGTACGGCGCGAGGAAAGGGACGGCTGTTCCGCCGGAAAAGATTCAAGCCATTCAGTCCGATTTGATTGAAAGCGGCATCAAAGCAGTAATTTCCGAAGATATTAACCGGGACACTTTTATCAAATGGTCGTATATTTCCGCAATGGCGCTCACGGGCGCTTATTTCGATGTGCCGATGCGGGAAATACAAAAAGCCGGTGAAGAACGCGAAGTATTCATCGGACTGTCGACCGAAAGCGCCGAAGTCGGACGGAAGCTGAACATTCCCATTCCCGACGATTTGGTCGCTTATAATCTCAGAATACTCGACAGTTTAGACCCCGACAGCACGGCGTCTTTGCAGAAAGATATTGCCAAAGGGCATGAATCCGAAATCGACGATTTGCTGTTCAACATGATCCGGATGGCTGAAAAGATTGGAGCTAAAACGCCTGTTTATCAAAAAATTGCTGAAAAATTTGGTGCAACGTTTTGAAATGTAAAATGGGGAAATATTTCCGGGATACAACTCCCCCAATCGTTATTGAGAAGTATCAATTTATCCAAAAATGACAGGGTTGAAATCATTGTGGAAAATGAGGCGATCATAATTGGAAAATCTCATGAGAAAAGACATGCAGACCGTCAGTTTTTGTACAAATCGTTCCACCAGTCCGCGTCGTCCTTGAGCCACCGTTCGAACCACGCAAAGATGGATTCGTTCCACTTCAGCCGCTTTTTGTAGTCGAGGATATGATGGTTTTCGCCCTCGACCTGGATGAGTTCGGCCGTTTTGCCCAGTATTTTCAGCGCCGTGTACATCTGAATGCTTTCGCCGGGCGGGACGTTCGTATCCGCCGTACCGTGGACGAGCAGGATGGGCGTATTTATCCTGTCTGCATGGAAGAGGGGGCTTTGATTGACGTACAGGTCTCTGTTGTTCCACGGATAGCTGCCGGCGCTTGCCGCTGCGCTGTACGAGTAGCCCCAGTAGCCTTCGCCCCAGTAACTGCTTATGGAGCTGATGCCTGCATGTGAAACGGCTGCGGCAAACAGGTCGGTGCGCGTTTGCAGATACATCGTCATGAATCCACCGTACGACGCGCCGATGCAGCCAATCTTCGTCCGATCGACAAACGGATGCGTTTCGATGAATTTCGTCGTGCCTTCGATGATATCGTCGGACGAACGGATGCCCCACGTGTTCACGTGCATAGCCGAAAACCGCTGCCCAAAACCCGTCGCGCCGCTCGGCTGAAGCACATATACTACATACCCCAGCGCCGCATACACGTGCATCGGATAACGGCTCTCGAAACGCCTCTCAATCGGCGACGTCCCACCGTAGTAGTTGACTATCATCGGATATTTCCTGTTCGCATCGAATCCGGGAGGCAGAAAATAATAGCCTTTGATTTCCGTGCCGTCCGAGTTGACGAATGACCAGTCTTTCACCTCGCCCAGCAGCAGTTCGTTCAGATGTTCGCCGTAGGGATCGGCAATCAGGGCGGACACGGTCGACTTCAACTGCACGAGATATGCACGGGTTGAGTTTGAAACGCTTACGCCGCAGTACACCATGACGGGGGCAGACCGTGCCACGGCGAACTGTTCGACCACATCCTCCTGCACCGGCAGTGCGGTGAATTTCCCGTCCGAAGGCCGGTACGTATAGATTTTCACACGGTCTTCGTCCTCTGCCTTGAAATATATCAGTCCGTTTTCGTGCCAGTTACCCTGCTGTATGGCGGGGTTGAACTTTTTCGTGACGGGCGTTATCCGCTTTGTTTCCAAATCCATGATAAATGCCTGCGTATCGTAAAGATTGGCCGTCTGCCCCTCGTCGATGTCCAGGCCGATGCCCCCGAAAGATTCGGCCGAACCGGTAATCAGAATCTTTTTTCCGTCGGGCGAAAAGCCGGCGCCCGAAGCATATTTCTCATCCTTCCACAGCGTGTCGACCTGCATGGTCGGGATGTTCAGGCGAAACATCGAACGCCTCGAAAAAGGACGTTCCGTAATGGTTTCGTCCGCGATGGAAAACAGGATGAACTTGCCGTCGCGGCTGATGTCATTCAGATACGTAGCATGTGAGCCGAAGGTCAGCTGGCGTGTCTGCCCCGTATGCAGATCGTGGCGGTAGATAAACGAATGTGCCGGTTTCCTGCCGCTGCGGTCTGTCAGGGTATGCAGGCGGAAGACGTCGCCGTCCTTCTCGCCGCGCGGACCGGGTGACTTGGCGTAGTAGACAGCTTTCTCGTCGGGCGAAAGCGTGATGCGTTCGTCGGGAATATCGTCTGCAATTACCGATTCTTCAAGCGTTTCGGGATGAATGGAAACAAGGTTTGACGCCGTTCCATTTTTCGAAACGTAACAAAGCTTTTCAGATACGGGCATCCACTGGAGTTGCTGCTTCTGGCGGTCTCTGTCTATCCATACGCGCCGTCCGTTTTTCACGCAGTAAAGTTCGGTCGAATTGTACGATTTTTCGCCGTGATTGTCCGTATACGAAATAAGGACATAATTGCCTCCGGAGGAGATGGAGGTGTTCGAGACGCGCTTTCCCCTGATGGCGTCGTCCAGAACCATGCGGCGTCTGGGCGATTCTGTTACAGAAAGATTCCGCGCCGCCCCGTTTTTTTCGTCCGTGATCTTTATTTTCAGCGCCGCCTCATGCCCGTCTTCAGTCAACAGTTTGATGATTACGCGGCTTGCCTTTGGGTAGGGTTTTAGTGTCGCCGATACAGTTCTGGCGAGCGACTGCGATTCTTCCGCTGTCTTTTTCGACAAGGCAAGTTCGTTATCTACATATATTTCCATCATGCCGGGCGATGTTGCCTCAACCTTCGCCTTGCCGTATTCTTCGGCGTGAACATAGAACGATACAAACTGTACGGACGTTTTGCCGGCTATCGTTTCCAGATGAAAAAATCCGGTCGTATCCGCCTTGTATTCTTTCACAAAAGCCGATTGAGGCGGTATGTTCAGCCGAAGCTTCAGCATCTCTTCGGCGGTTGTTTTATTCCCGTCCGCATTGACCGTATCCACTTCAAACGGTTCTACCACTTCCAACGGAACGGTTCCATACAGCTTCGTCGGATTTTCGTTCTGCGCAAAAGTAACCGCACAGATAAACGACAACAAAAAACAAAGTCTCTTTTTCATAGCTTTACGTCTTATCATTTTTTATTTCAATACTTTTCCTTTCCGGGCAAATAGTGCCAGCAAAGCCGCTGCAATTGCGGCCGCGTAAAGATAAACAAATATTCCCTTGATATGTTCATTTTCTCCGTAAGAATGTAATCCGCTTAAAAAATAGTTTACGCCGAAATAGGTCATTAGCACGGACGAGAAGGCAACGACCGAACAAAGATTGAACAGCCACAAGTTGTATTGCTTTTTAAGCAGGTGAAGATGCGTGACCATCACATACACAACGATAGTGATCAGCGCCCACGTTTCTTTCGGATCCCAGCCCCAGTAGCGCCCCCACGATTCGTTCGCCCACACGGCGCCCATAAATGTGCCTGTGGCCATCAGTATCAGTCCTATCCACAGCGACAGCTCATTGATGACGCTCAGTTCTTTTAGCGACCGGGCATGACGTTCCACTTCTTTCTTTCGAATCACACTCATCATCACCAAATCAGTTAGTCCTATCAGAAATCCGATACCGAAAAAACCGTACGCCGCCATCAGAACGGCTACATGAAACATCAGCCACGGCGATTTCAGTACGGGCGGTAACGGATTGATTTGCGGATCCATCCAGTTCAGACTTGAAACGAACAGAATGACTCCGGCAAACAGTGTGGCTAAGGCAAACGTAACCGGACTGCGTTTCGAGAACAGCATCCCCGCAAAAACTACCGCCCACGCTACGTAAACCATTGTCTCGTACGAATTGCTCCACGGCGCATACCCGCCAATCTGCCAGCGCATGCCCATTCCGAACATGTGCAAAAGAAACACCGGCAAGACGATGACTCCCAGTATCCTCACGACCGTCCGAATCTCGCGTTTATCCCTGAAAAGCAGAATAAATGAAAACACCAGCATCAGTCCGCCCAGTGACAGATAACCGGCTCTGCACCATTGAAACGGAGCCAATTTGTTGTACTTCAGCTCAAGCGCAATCTTCCGGCCGCCCAGCTCCGCGTCTCGACTTCGTTTGTGCTGATACGTCGAAATCATCTCCAGAAGGTCGTCTGCCTTCGCCCATTTGCCCGATGTCAGCGCATCGCGAATTTCGGAAACGTAACTGAAAAAAATACGCGAAACAAACAGCGAATCCTGCCCTGAAAATACCGACAGGTCGTCGCCCGGAGCATACCATCTTTGCATAGAATCGGTCGCATCGGGAAATATGTTGATTAATTGATAGTTGATTAACTGGTGAAAGATATTGATTTTTTCGTCCAGCTTGATAATTTCCTTATCGAATGCGTTTCGTTTCGCCGGCATTTTTTGATAGGCGGCGTCCAGCATTTCCTGCAGTTTATAGGAACCGTCTTCATCAAACACTTCTGCATAAGCGCAGTATTTCTCCGTCAATCCGAAAGTGGTGGTCATTTCATCGTTCGAATAGGCGATAAACGGCACATACGACCACATTTCGGGCATGGCAAACACGCTCAGCAGAAAACGGTCGGAATCCAATTTGCCTATCCGTGTCTTTTTGTACAGTTTCCGCAAAATCTCGGACGAAAACGTGTTTACCGGAATGACGCGGCCGCTGACAGACCGGACAGGCAGCGCGCCGAAGCGTTCGGCATGAGCGGCGTCGATCTCGCAGTTCAGTGCTGCTGCTGCGGCAGACGGGGGCATTTTTGTCTGTGCCTGCCCCCAAACGGCAACTCCGAGCAACAGTGCGATGACGGCGGCTTTTGATTTCCGCAACAGTTTGAAGAGCGTCCCGATTCGTCCGTTTTTCCCCGTGAGGCAAAGGATTCCGCCAACGAACAGCAGCAAATATCCTGCGTAGGTCACATTTCGCCCTGCCGCGTCTTTGTTGACCGACAGCACGGTGCCTCTTTCGTCCGAGTCAAAAGAGGCCTGAAAAAAACGGTATCCTTTCATATCAAGGGTATTGTTCATGTATACCAGCGCTTTTTGCGTCGTACCGTCCACATGTACGAGCAATTCGCTTTCGTAGGATGAAGGACTTGTTGAGCCAGGATAATGTTTCAGCGTAAACTTCACTAATTCAACCTGAAAAGGCAGGATATGCACACTCTCGCCGCGATTGGTATGTATCCTCATGCGATCGCTTATTTCACCTTCGCGCAAATGCAGTATGCCTTCTTTGCTGAAAAAGTGCGAAATCAGCGCTCCCGACAAAATCACGATAAATGAAAAATGAAAAATCAGGAATCCCCACTTTTTCAGCCTCCACAAGCCATGCGTGATCACAACCGTCACATAATTTACAACCAGCAGCACCTGAATAAAAAAGAACAGAGGCGAATAGTAAATAGCCACCTTGGCAAGCGCCGTACCATAAACTTTCTCGATAAAGGTGGCCGCCGCCAATCCTGAAGCAAAGAGCGCCAGCAATATAATCATCGTCACATACGAAGAAAAGATACTTTTTAATTGTTCCATTGTCTTATTCTTTTTAAAGTGAATTATGCATTTATAATTCCGTGCCAAAGTTAATAAAAATAAGAGACCATCCGATTTTTCGGATGGTCTCTTCCTTCTGCAATGATGAGAAATTAAATTTTATTCTTCATTAGTATTCATGATAACCACACGGTTCCATGCATTTTCGCCGTACGGCTGTTCGATGTCGCCCTTCCACTCGATGGAGATGTTGTTCGACGGAATGCCGTATTTGTCAATAAGTTGTTTGGCAACCGCTCTTGCACGCCTTTCGGAAATACCCTTGTTATAGTCAGGATTACCGGTCAGTCTGTCGGCATATCCAACCAACTTGATGGGCAAACTGTTCTTCTTGGCATATTCTGCCGTATTGAAGATGTTTATTTCCTGGTTCTTGTCTATCTTCGCGCTGTTCAGGCGGAAATAAACCACATTGCTCATCGATTCGACAGACTCGGTCACAACCGTTGCCGGTGGACATTCCGGACAGAATTCGGGACGTTTTGCCAAGTCCGCATTTTGAGCGCGCAAGGCGTTGATCTGTGAATTCAAGTCATTCAGCAAATCGTAATCCATCGGTTCGATTACTTCAAATTCTTTCTGTCCGACATTGAAGTTCAAACCCAGCATGGCCTGTACCGGACGATCGAAGCGCGGACGTGCATGATAATCCGAGTTCCAGTGTTCGCCCAGCAGCGTGTATTGTCCTTCTACAAACACGTCAACACGTTTGCTCAGGCGGAACAGCAGTTGCGCACCCAGATGGGTCGAAACGGATTCGGCTCTTTTATAGCTGATTCCGTTTTCCGTGATACCCGGACGCAAACCGTAACCGATACCAGCGAAAGGAATAAAATGGAATACTTTCGCTTCGTTGTAAGGCGCCCAGAAATTCGTCACGTCCCACAGGAGGTCGAGATGGGGATTAATCCAGTAAAAATTCTGTTCGCTTCCGTCGCTGAAATTATTCATCAAACCGCCGTTTACCTGTAACCGGAATGCGAGGTAGGGATTATACCACTTTCCGACGGAAATAGCGCCTGACGGAGCAATGCGTTTGCTGAAATCAGCATCGCCATTGTGGTCGGCCAACAGGATGTTTCCACCCCCGGCAATCGAAACAAAGACATTATCCGACGCTTTGTTCTTTTTAAAGTTCGTTTTCGAACCGTTCTCTGTACTGAATCCTATTTGCGGCTGAAATTCCTGCGCAGACAAATATACAGTACCAAATAAAATCATTAAAAGTAATACTTTAGTCTTCATAATTATTTATACACTTTATTATTAAACATTCAATTTACTGTCTATATATCAATTTTTTATAATACTCAACGTAACTCAACGTAAAATCTTACCATTCCATCACGCGACAAAGATAATTCTTTCTTCAGACAAAAACAAAATAAAGAATATTATTTTATTCTAAAATTTATCCACAAAATCTATATATTACATTTCGTTCTTACTATCGTCGCTCTGAACTAATTTCATGCGAATTTCCGGTTTTATTTTTTTATATCCAAATAATTTGCATTGTTTAACTGTTCAAAAGTTTTATCAAGTATTGTCCGTATGGATTATTACGCATTGTTTCAGCGCTTTTCTCCAGGTATTCGGCATCAATCCAGCCATTCCTGAACGCGATTTCTTCAAGGCAGGCTATCTTCAATCCCTGCCGCCGTTCGATGACTTCTACAAAGGTCGACGCTTCGGAGAGTGAATCGTGTGTCCCTGTATCCAGCCATGCAAATCCACGACCCAGAATCTGCATCTTCAATTTGCTTTCAGCCAGAAACACCTGATTTACCGTGGTGATCTCCAGTTCGCCGCGCGCCGAAGGTTTGATTGTTTTGGCCACATCGACCACTTTGTTCGGGTAGAAATAAAGCCCTACTACCGCATAGTTTGATTGGGGAATTGCCGGTTTTTCTTCGATACTCAGCACGTTGCCCTGTTTGTCAATTGCCGCTACGCCGTACCGTTCGGGGTCGTTGACATAATAGCCGAAAATCGTTGCTTTCTGCTCGTTTTCGACAGTGGAAACGGCTTCGTTCAGCATTTTCGTAAAGCTTTGGCCGTAGAAAATATTGTCGCCCAGTATCAGGCAGGCCGAATCGTCGCCGATAAATTCCTCGCCGATAATAAAGGCCTGAGCCAGTCCGTCGGGACTGGGCTGTTCGGCATATCCGAAGCGGATACCAAAATCGGAGCCGTCTCCAAGCAGGCGGCGGAAGGCAGGCAAATCGCAGGGAGTGGAAATAATCAATATGTCGCGGATACCGGCGAGCATCAGTACCGAGACCGGATAATAAATCATCGGCTTGTCGTATACGGGTATCAGTTGTTTGGAAATTCCTTTCGTAATGGGATAAAGGCGCGTACCCGAACCGCCGGCCAGCACTATTCCTTTCATCGTTTTTACCTCCTTATTTTTATTTGTATAGCATTTTTGACAGGTTCCTCGCCGACGAAGACACAATAACCTCCTCCTCCGGCGCCGGTTATCTTCCAGCCCAGCGTTTTGGATTTATAGTCTTCCATAACGTCCATAATTTCAGGAGAAACCATATTGGGGAACATGGATATTTGCGCGTCGAAGCTTGCAGAAAAAGCTTTGCCCCACGCGATTGCGTCTTTCGACAGAATCGCCTGCCAGCAATCGTCAGCCGCCTTGCTCAGAAGCCTTGCGCCTTCGGCCGTCACTTTTTTGTCTGCCAGAATATCGCAGGTAGCTTGACGTGGAAACAGGGGTATCAGCCAGATTCGGGCTTCAATCCATTTCAGCAGTTCCGTATCGCTGACGGTGTCGATTGTGTCCGGCCAGTAGCTGCCGCTGTAATGCAAACGGTTAAGACCGGGCAAGACAATTCCCAGCGCATCCTGCGAACCGCTCACATAAGGTCCGCCCGGCGGATTTTCGTAGCAGAACAGTATTTTCGCCATTTTTTCCCTCTCTCCTTCGGGAATATCGGTGTGCCACAGTTCGATGGCTTTTTTGCGCGAACTGGTTGCCATGCCGCTCCGGTCGTTAAATTCAAAATCCGGCTCGATGCTGACCGTCAATACCGGCCCTGGACAATATTCGCTGACAAAAGGCTGATCCAGCCAGCCTCCTGCAATATCAAGGCGATAGGGAATGCGACATTCCTGTCGCAACGCCGTGGTAGAGCGTACAGGCAGGCCTGCATACGGAATACGTTTACTGATAATGTATTCTATCTTCAGTTCTCTGCAAAGTTTTTCTTTTAAGGGACTGTGACCGTCGCTGTTCACAAAAAAAATATCAGGATTGAGCTCCCTGATTTCATCAACAAAATCGAGCACTCCGTTTCCCCGGTTTATCCATGCATCTTTCACCATGCGGAGAGCTTTCACCATATACAGCCGTTCGGCATCCGTATTAATCGGTTTGCGGGCTTTCAAGTCGCATATCGTTTTATCGGAACCGATCCCGACATACAAATCTCCGTACTGCGAGGCTTCTTCGAAGAAAGCGACATGACCGCTGTGCAGCATATCATAACATCCGCTTACGAAAACCTTTTTCTTTTTACTGTCCATAATATTTGGTCTATACTCTAAACTCGCGGCAAATGTATGAAAAAATGTTCTTATTCGCTCAAAGAATGCATTTATTTCAAATTTATTTCATACCTTAGTGGCGTGAAAGAAATGGTTTTTACCTGGTATATATCCAAAAATATTAACAACATAATAAGTATCAATTAATTATGAGCACAATTATCGAAGAGCGCTGGGGTACGCATCCCGGCGATGTGAAGCACTACGACACAGCGCAGTTGAGAAGAGAATTTCTGGTTGAAAAGATTTTCGAGCCTGATGCCGTACGGATGACCTACACGCACAACGACCGTCTGATTATAGGCGGAGCGCTGCCTGTGAATGAAACTATCAAACTGGAAACTGTTCCGCTCATTCGTTCGGAATATTTCTGTGAGCGGCGTGAGATGGGGATTATTTGTATTGAAAACGAAGGCACTGTGTCTGTCGACGGAGTGGAATTTGAATTGGCGTACAAAGATGCCGTGTATGTCGGACGGGGCTCCAGGGAAGTCTTGTTCAGGAGCAAGACGGCTTCCGCACCGGCCAAGTTCTATTTTGCATCGTCGCCGGCGCATACGGGCTATCCGTCGACGCCTGTCACGAAAGAGATGCGCCGCACGCGCAATCTGGGTGCACAGGCGACATCCAACGAACGCATCATGAATCAGATCATTCTGAGCGAAATCGTGCCTTGCTGCCAGTTGCAGATGGGACTTACGGAACTGCAGACCGGCAGCGTGTGGAACACCATGCCGCCACATACACACTCGCGCAGAATGGAAGCGTATTTCTATTTCAAAGTACCTGCCGAACAGTCCGTTTGCCACTTTATGGGCGAACCGCAGGAGACGCGCCACATCTTCATACATAACGAGCAGGCTGTCATATCTCCGTCGTGGTCAATACATTCCGCCGCGGGGACGAGCAGCTACACGTTTATCTGGGCAATGTGCGGCGAAAATCTTGCCTACGACGATATGGATACTTTTACGGCCGATAAACTCAGATAAGTTTTGCCGCTATGAAGAAGACAATCCTTCTGACGGCCATCGCCGTGTGGTTTGTTGCTTCGTGTTCGCAGGAGGCAACATTCCGCATCACCGTTGACAATTCGGGCGATTATGACCGTACAGATGAAGTTGTTGAGATTCCGCTGAATGTCCTGCAGGGCAAAGTGCTGCCTGAGAACGGGCAGACTTTTGTCGTGAAAAACAGCGACGGCGAAATCGTCGTTTCGCAACTTACGTACGACGGAAAACTCATCTTTCAGGCCGGCGTCGAAGCCGGAAAAACAGCCGTGTATACCGTTTCGGCCGGCGAGCCGCCGATGTTCCACCCCAGGACATACGGACGGTTTGTCACCGAACGCAAGGATGACTTCGCCTGGGAAAACGACCGTGTAGCTTTCCGTATCTACGGCCCCGCCCTGATTGCGGTCGACTGTCCGAGCAACGGCCTCGACCTTTGGTATAAACGTACGGGCGACCTGATTATCGACAAATGGTACAGGGATGACATTGCAGGCATACGCTCGTATCACGAAGACCATGGCGAGGGTCTGGACGACTACAAAGTCGGACGGACACTGGGCGGCGGCATGATGGCGCCTTATGTCGGCGAAAAACTCCGGCTGAACGAAAATTTCGCAAAGCAGGAACTTCTCGAAAACGGCCCGTTGCGTACTACATTTATATTAATGTATAAAGACATTGAGGTGGACGGTAAACTGTTTGCCGAAAGCCGTACCTTCTCGCTCGATGCAGGGTCGCAACTGACAAAGGTGACACAGTCGTACGGTACGGACGAAGCCATTCCCGTGGCGGCAGGCATCGTGACGCGAAAAGGTGAAGACGCCATTCTCAAAAGCAAAACAAAGCACGGCACGGCTACGCTCATTTATGCCGAACCGGCGAGTAAAACAGTCGGCAAAGTTTATGTCGGCATGGTATTCCCCGGCGGACTGAACGGCACGGCAATCGATTCCTGCACTATCACCCACGCAATAACCGGAAAGGAAGAATCACATTCGCATCTGCTGGGCGTCACGACTTATCAGCCCGGCGCACCCATAACCTATTATACAGGTTTCGGATGGAGTAAATATGGCTTCCCGTCGGTGGAAGATTTTGAAACATACATCGGAAGATTTGCGGAAAACCTGGACAATCCGCTGATCGTGAAATATTGAACTTCTTCTTCTTTTATTTAAACACGGAGACACAGAGAACACGGAGAATATGTTTTTTCTCCGTGTGCTCCGTGTCTTTGTGTTGAAAAATAAATACGCGGAGATTCTTTTCTCCATATTGAAAAAAAATGGTTCTATAACGTTTTGCTTCGGGCGATTATTATAGTCTGAAACTAATCGGTATCGTGAATTTGGCGTTGACCGTTTTTCCTTTCATTTTGCCGGGTTTCCAGACAGGCATGGCATTGATGATCCGTACGGCTTCGGCATCCAGTTCGGGATTTATGCCGCGGATAACCTTGACATCGCTCAGTTTTCCATCCTTCCTTACGACGAAAGCAAGTATTACACGTCCTCCTATGCCTTTTTCATGTATTTCCGCCGGATAGCGAAGATTTTCAGAAACAAAATCTAACATGGCCTGCTGCCCTCCGGGAAATTCTGGCATTTCTTCCACTACCGTAAAAACCTCGTCCGATAGAGAAGCCGAGGCTGTTGAAGTCGGTGCCTCGCCGGACGCTACACGGTCGCCTGTAAGACGGAAATTGATCGGCAGCGTGTACTTGCAGGCGACCGTTTTTCCTTTCACTTTGCCGGGTTTCCAGACGGGCATGACACTGACAACACGCAGGGCTTCGGCATTCAGGTCGGGACTTGCGCTGCGGCGCACTTCGATATTGCTCAGCTTTCCGTCTTTTTCCACAACAAATGAAATTGTTACACGACCCTGAATGCCTTTTGCCTGTGCTTCCACCGGATAGCGAAGATTTTCCGAAATAAAATCAAGCATGGCCTTTGGGCCTCCGGGAAATTCTGGCATTTCTTCCACTACCGTATACACGGAGTCAGGCGGCACGACCGCATTCGTTTCCGGGATCGGGACAGGCTGCCCGGCAGCCATATCCGTTTCCATTACAATTTTTGCTTCGACGGGATTGTCCGTTAAAACAAAATGACTAACTTTGACGCTCGAAATCCCGTCGAAATGACGCGCGATTTCGGGACGGGCGAAGGCTGCCATTCCGATGGCTGCCAACGGGAGTACACAAGTGTACTTCAACCGTGCCCACGAACTTGAATTTTTTTGAAACATCATAGTGATACGTTTTTTTAGATTACTGTGATTAAAGCTGTTGGCCATTGAATAGAGCTTTGCGCCAACAGCTTTTTTAATTAATAAAAGTTGATATTGTTTTGCATTAATGCCTTTGTTGAGTACGTGCCGATCGGCTTCATATTCGTGAATGTTTTGCAGTTCACCGTATGTCAGCCACGCGGCAGGGTTGTACCATTGAAACAGGAGGAAGAGTTCCGCAAATATCAGGTCGACACTGTGATACTGACGGATATGCGCCTGTTCGTGCATGAGGATGATTTCGCCCGCTTCGTGCATGTCCTTTTCGGATACGACGATGCAGTTCATCCAACTGAACGGCGCCACGCGACTGTCGGCATGTATCGCCAGGCGGATGCGGCCGTCGAGAAGGCGGCACCGGCTCCCGCGTATCAGACGGACAATGCCGTACGATGACCGCAAAATGTGCAGCAGGAATACGCCGCATCCTGCCGAATAGATCAGCAGCAGAATCGCCAGCAACCGGTTGCCGGCGACCTGCGATGTGGCGGAAGGCAAAGCGGCCTGTCCGTCGAGCGAAACTGCTTCGCCCGATTCGAAGATGAATTGTCCAAACCATTCATTTTCAAGTGTATGTTCGAACAGTACGGCAAGGAATGGAATACATGAAGATAGCACCATGATACCCAACAGCGCCATCCGGTTAAAGCGATGAAATGTCTCCCTGCTCAACAACAGTTTGTAGAACAGATAGAAGACGGCAAGACACAGTGCCGATTTCAGTGAACAGGCAAAAAACACTCCCATCATTTTTTGTTTTTTGTTTCGACTTCGTGAATCAGGGCTTTCAGGTCCTCAATCGAAATGTTTTCATTCCGCACCAGCGACGATACGGCGTGGAGATACGAGTCGTGGAAATATTTGCTGATAACACCCCGCAACGTCCCCTCGCTGTACTCCTCCTCGCTGACGACGGGATGGTAGCAGTATGTATTGCCGTATGCCCTGTGCGAAAGGAATCCTTTTTCTTCCAGTCCGCGGACAACGGTTGAAAGCGTATTGAAATGCGGCTTCGGCTCGTCGTAAAACGCGAGTATTTCCTTGATAAACAATGCGCCCTTGTCCCAGAAAAAACGCATCAATTCTTCTTCTTTGGCTGTCAATCGCAACATAATCGTTCATTTTTCCTGCAAAGAACGGGATTATTTAGTTCATGAACTAATTTTATTAGTTGAATAACTAAAACGAATCGTTTATTTATGCCATAAGACTGATAATCAAATTCAAAAGTTTGAAGATTCGAAAACGGGATACCATTCGGACGAGGTTCTGCCTCACGCACGGCACTTGCGACAGACCGAATAGCTGAAACAATGCAAAACCGTGTCTCGACAGACATCTACAAAAGCCTGTTTATCCTGCAAATTTTGAAATCCTGTGAAAATCTTCGACAAAAAACAGGCAGCAATCTCCCGGTAATTCATCCGAATGATTTACCTTTGCACAAAAAAATTTATCAGTGTATGATTCAATCGATGACAGGGTTCGGAAAAGCTGTGGCCGAACTTCCCGACAAAAAGGTGACAGTTGAAATCAAATCGCTTAACAGCAAACAGCTGGATTTGAACGTACGTGTTTCGCCCGTATATCGCGAAAAGGAGATGCAGATACGCAACGAAGTGATGCAGCGCCTCGAACGCGGGAAAATAGATATTACCGTCAATGTCGAAAATATCGGCAGGGATACGTCGACGCAAATCAACTTGCCGGTGCTGGAGGGTTACGTTGAGCAAATCAGGGAAGCGTCTATCCGCCTGCATATTGCCGAGCCGGCCGACTGGTTTTCGTTGTTGCTGCGCATGCCCGATGCGGTGAAAAACGATGCGACGCTGCCGGACGATGCCGAGTGGGATGCCGTGCACGGGGCTTTCATCGAAGCCGTCCGACTGTTGACGGATTTCAGGATGCAGGAAGGCGCAATGCTGCAAAAAATCTTTGAAGAAAAAATCGCAGGCATCACCCTGCTGCTCGAACAGATCGACGTTTACGAGGAAGAACGGATCGGAATAATCAAAATCCGCATCGCCGAGAGCCTGAACAAATTCGCCGACACGGACTACGACAGGAACCGTTTCGAGCAGGAGATGATTTATTATATGGAAAAGCTGGACGTGAACGAAGAAAAGAAACGCCTGGACAATCATCTGAAATATTTTGTCGACACGCTGCACACGGGGCGGGGACAGGGCAAAAAACTGGGGTTTATCGCACAGGAAATCGGACGCGAAATCAACACGCTCGGCTCGAAAAGCAATCACGCCGGGATGCAGAAAATAGTCGTACAGATGAAGGACGAACTGGAACAGATCAGGGAGCAGGTACTTAACGTGCTGTAGGCGAGATGGACGGTAAACTGATCATATTCTCGGCGCCTTCGGGTTCGGGTAAATCTACGATTATCAACTATCTGCTGGAATGTCGCCTGCCGCTTGCCTTTTCCGTTTCGGCAACAAGCCGCGCGCCGCGAGGACAGGAAAGAGACGGCGTGGAGTATTATTTTATGTCGCCCGAAGTCTTCAGAAAGAAAATTGCCGGCGGTGAATTTGTCGAATACGAAGAAGTATACAAAGACATATTCTACGGGACGCTGAAATCCGAAATACAGAGAATCGCCGGCACGGGCAGGCACGCCGTGTTCGACATCGACGTCGTCGGCGCCTGCAATCTCAAGAAGCAATTTGGCGACAGGGCTTTATCCATTTTCGTACAGCCTCCATCCATCGAAGAACTGCGCCGGAGACTGGAGTTGAGACGAACGGATACGCCCGAAAACGTCGCACGGCGGCTGGAAAAAGCGGCATACGAACTCGGTTTCGCCTCGTGGTTCGACGTCGTCATCGTCAACAGCAACCTGGAAAAGGCGCAGACCGAGGCACTGTGCGCCGTCAGGCAATTCCTTGGGCTATGAAGAATGTCGGCATTTTCTCCGGTTCGTTCAATCCGGTGCATATCGGTCATCTGGCGCTGGCAAACTGGCTGTGCGAATACGAAAACCTGTCTGAAATATGGTTTCTCGTCACGCCGCAGAATCCGTTGAAAGAAGGCTGCCGGATGCTCGGCTTTCAGACTCGCTACGAGATGGTGGAGGCCGCCATAGCCGGCTATCCGCGGTTCAGGGTGAGCGATTTCGAGTTGAGCCTGCCACAGCCTTCGTATACGATCCGGACGCTTTGCGCGCTGCGACGGACATATCCCGAATGTCTTTTCCACCTGGTAATCGGCGCCGACAATTGGGAAAACATAGAACAGTGGAAAGATGCGGCGGCGCTGGTCGAAGAGTTTCCGGTGCTGATATATCCCCGTGCAGGCTACGACCGTCCGGCGCCTCCGCCTCCGACAAATGTCCGCAGAGTAGACGCACCGGCGCTGGAAATCTCGTCGTCGTTCATCCGCGATGCCATCAGGCAGGGACGCGACATCCGTTTCTTCCTGCCCGAATCTGTCCGCGAAAAAGCAGTATCATATTTTATGAATCCGCTGAACGGCAATTTGTGAGTTTGTCAGATACGATGAATCTTCGTAATCGCAAAAATGTGGCTGACCCTTTAGGGATTCAAATTCTTCGTAATACTGTGATGCTACTGATAAAAATTCTTCCCTGTTCATAATATACGGTTTTTTATTGTTCATACAAAGATACTTATTTGCCGCGACAATTTGAATTGCACCCCCTGCGCGGTATAAATTTGCATATTACGCGCATATATGCGACCTTTGCAGCATGAAATATCACTCATAGTTTATGACAGACAAAACCAATCCCCTGCTGGAAGAGTACCGAACGCCGCGCGAAACGGTTCCGTTCGACAAATGCAGGAATGAACATTACATCCCGGCTGTGGACGAAGGCATCCGGCGATGGGAAAACGAAGTGGAAGCCATAGCAAACAGTCCGCAGGATGCTGCTTTCGAAAACACGGTGGTAGCCTTCGAACGCAGCGGCAGTCTGCTGAAAACGGTTTCCTCGGTGTTTTTCGGCGTGCTCGGCGCCGAATCGAACGACGAAATGATGGACATCGCGCAGGACATTTCGGCCAAACTGTCCGACTGCCGTAACAACATCTATCTGAACGCACGTCTGTTCGCGCGGATAAAAGCCGTATACGACTGCCGTGCGTCACTGAATCTTACGACCGAAGACTCCCGGCTGCTGCAGGACACGTTCGACACGTTTGCCGACAACGGCGCAGGCCTCGTACCCGAAGAGCAGGCGCACTTCCGCCGGTTAAGCGCCGATCTGAACAGGCTGATGCTTGCGTTCGACCGGAATGCGCTGAAAGACAAAAACCGCTACGAACTGCATATCACGGACGAAAAGTCTCTCGCCGGCCTTCCCGAAAACATACGCGAAGCCGCGGCAATGGAAGCAAAGGAACGAAACAGGACGGGATGGGTCTTCACCCTGTCGGAACCGAGCTACAGGCCGTTCATAAAGTATGCCGACAGCCGCCCGCTGCGCGAACAGATTTACCGCGCACGAATGAATGTGGGGAACTGTAACGACGAAACGGACAACAGGAATATCATTCGCCAAATCGTCAATATCCGCACGGAAATGGCTCGAATGCTGGGGTATGAAAACCATGCGGCGTATACGCTGAAAGACCGTATGATCAAAACGCCCGGACAGGTATACGACCTGCTCTACCGGCTGCTCGAAGCGTACAGACCGGTGGCCATCAACGAATATAATGCCATACGTGGATTCGCGGAGGGAATGGAGAAACAGAAAATCGACATCATGCCGTGGGACTGGAGCTATTATTCCGAAAAACTGAAGGATATCCGTTTCGGCGTAAACGACGAAATGACCCGCCCCTACTTCGAACTGGAAAGGGCGACAAGGGAAATCTTCGGACTGGCAACCCGCCTGTACGGTATCACCTTCGTAAAAAACGGGCAGATACCCGTATATCATCCCGAAGTAGAGGCGTATGAAGTGTTTGACGCTGACGGCAGGTATCTGGCCGTACTGTATACCGACTTCTTTCCGCGCAGAGGCAAGCAGTCGGGCGCATGGATGAACAGCCTCAGACCGCAGTACAGGGACGGCGAAGGCGTCGACCATCGCCCGCACGTGTTTATCGTCATGAACTTCGCGCGGCCGACAGCAACCAGGCCGTCGCTGCTGACATGCGACGAGATGCGCACCTTCATGCACGAGTTCGGACATGCCCTGCACGGCATCCTGTCGGACGTAACCTACGAAAGCCTTTCAGGAACAAACGTCGTGCAGGATTTCGTGGAACTGCCCTCGCAGATAATGGAAAACTGGATGGAGGAGGAATCGTTCCTTGATCTGGTGGCCGAACACTACCTGACCCGCGAAAAAATTCCTTCCACACTGGTACGCAGCCTGATTCAGTCGTCACGTTTCAACGCCGGATACATGTGCTGCCGTCAAGTCGGCTTCGGGCTGTTAGACATGGCATGGCACACGCTGTCCGCACCGTTCGACGGCTCCGTCGCCGAATTTGAGGCACAGGCACAGGCAAAGGCCGCCGTGCTGCCGGCTGTGTCCGGCACGCTGTTCAGCAGCGATTTCGGACATATCTTTTCGGGTGGCTATGCGGCCGGATATTACGGATACAAATGGGCCGAAGCGCTGGAAGCGGATGCGTTTTCCGTCTTCAAGTCGGCGGGAATCTTCGACAGGGAAGCGGCCGCGTCGTTTCGCAAAAATATTCTCTCGAAAGGCTCCGCCGAAAGTGCCGAGGCGCTGTACAGACGGTTCAGAGGCCACGACCCGACGATCGACGCGCTCCTGATACGGGACGGAATAAAAAAATAGCGGCAAAAAATAACAACAAATTCAAAATATCACTATTTTTGTGACCTCCAAACCCGGATGAGAAAGGTTTTTGTATGGGCAATATGGAAGAAAATAAAGATAGCAAGCAGAGATCCGTCGACAAAAGGTATTTGCGTATGGCACAGATATGGGCTGAAAATTCGTACTGCAAACGCCGTCGGGTAGGAGCGCTGATTGTAAAGGATCAGATGATTATATCCGACGGCTACAACGGGACGCCGTCGGGTTTCGAAAATATGTGCGAAGATGAATACAACGTGACTAAACCGTACGTGCTGCATGCCGAGGCAAATGCCATTACCAAAGTGGCCGCTTCGTCCAACAGCAGCAGGGGAGCAACGATTTACATCACCTCGTCGCCGTGCATCGAATGTGCCAAACTGATTATTCAGTCGGGTATCCGGCGGGTCGTGTACTCCGCGAACTACCATACGGAAGACGGTTGCCTTCTGCTCAGACGCGCAGGAATTATTGTGGATTGTATAGATATTAATAATGAAATAGACTAATGAGTAACAACAAATCATCATTCTGGTTGCCTGCCCTTGTGGCGCTCGGCCTCGTTGCAGGTTTTTCCTTCGGAAACTATTACGCGAAGAAGAATTTGCGTTTTTCGGGAAATAATAAAATTGAAACGATTCTCAACATCATCAATCATCAGTATGTGGATACGGTGGATATGAATCGCCTGGTCGAAGCCACGGCGCAGAATATTCTCAGCGAACTGGATCCGCATTCCGTGCTGATTCCTGCCGAAAGACTGCAGTTTGTGGCATACAAGTTGGAAGGCTCTTTCAGCGGAATCGGTGTCTCGTTCAATATGCTTTCCGACACGATACTGATTATAAGCGTCATTCACAAGGGGCCTGCCGAGAAGGCGGGCATCCTGCCTTACGACCGCATCATCACTATCAACGATTCGGTGTATGCAGGCAGAAACATCGACCAGGAAAGAATCATTCAGACCTTGCGCGGAGACAAAAACAGCAAGGTGAAACTGGGCATCAAGCGCGGCAATTCGGCAGAACTGCTCTACTTCGACGTCACGCGCGGCGATGTACCAAGCTATTCCATCAAGGCCGCCAACAACATCGGCGACAATATCGGATACCTCAAAGTGGAAGATTTTGCCAGAACAACCTATAACGAGTTCATTACAGCCATCGCCAAACTCCGGAAAGACGGCTGCGAAAAGTTCATCATCGACCTGCGCGGCAACAGCGGAGGCTATATGGAATCGGCCATCCACATGATTAACGAATTTATGCCCGCCAACAGCCCGATTGTGTACATGCAGGGCAAATCATTTACGCATAAGGAATTTCGCGCCAACGGTTCAGGTTCGTGCCAGAATGTGCCCGTGGTTGTGCTGGTGGACGAATCGTCCGGATCGGCGAGCGAAATCTTTGCCGGAGCTGTTCAGGACAACGACCGCGGACTCATCGTCGGCCGGCGCACCTACGGCAAAGGTCTGGTACAGGCGCCTATTCTCCTGGAAGACGGCTCCCAACTGCGGCTGACCATCGCGCGATATTACACCCCCTCGGGACGCTGCATCCAGAAAAATTATGAGATGGGACACCAGGAAGAGTATCACCGCGATATTGAAAACCGGTTCTATCACGGCGAATTTGATTCGGCGGACAGCATCAAACTGGATGATATGCCTGAATATAAAACGATGGGCGGACGTACCGTCTACGGCGGCGGAGGCATCATGCCCGACATCTTTATCCCGCGCGACACGAGCAATATTACTTCGTACTACAGCTCGGTGATGCAGTCGGGACTGTTCTATCAGTTTGTGCTGGAATATTCCGACAGCCATCACGACAAACTGTCGTCCTTCAGAACGTACGGCGAACTGTATACCTACCTGAAGACGCAGCCGCTGCTGAACGCATTTGTCGATTTTGCAGAAAAACAGGGCGTCAAGAAACGCCCGACACTGATTCAGATTTCGGGAAAGCTGATTGAGAACATCCTGCACGCATACATTGTCCGCAACTTTTTCGACGAGGGCGGGTTTTATGCAATTATCCTGTCGGACGACGTGACGCTGAACCGCGCCGTCCGCGAAATCAGAAACGGGACGTGGCAGCCGGCCATTTAGCCTCCGCTCCGACGCAAACCTTTTCGTGATGAACAGCGGATATGCCAAGCAGCAACTGCGCCGGAAGGTTGCATCTCTGAAAAAAGACTGTCCGGCGGAACTGCTGGCGGCGTTTTCTGATGCGATACACGCCCGGATCGAACAGTCGCCGCTGTTTCGCGACGCGGCGCACATCGTCTGCTATCATGCCCTGCCGGGCGAAGTGCAGACGGTGGCGCTGCTCGAAAAATGGTACGGACAGAAACGGTTTTTCCTGCCCGCAGTAGAGGGCGAACGGTTGAAATTCTATCCGTATCATGGCGAAAACAGCCTCATAACCGGCGCCTTCGGTATTATGGAACCGCGAGCGGACGGCGAAGCGTCTGCCGGCGATATCGACCTCGCAATTGTTCCCGGCGAAGCTTTCGACCGGCGGCTGAACCGTCTCGGAAAGGGTCGGGGCTTTTATGACCGTTTCCTGGCGGAGTTTCGGAAACCGGTGATGGGAATATGCTTTCAGTTTCAGTTGTTTGATGCTGTCCCTATCGACGGGCGCGACTGCAAAATGACGCAAATCATCACCGAACGGGAAATTATCTCCGCATCATTTTGAACGACTGAACGTCAAATATACTGCAAGCCGGCTAAACATGTTCAGCGACACACGTGAAGTTTTAGCCGAAAACCCTTGAATCTTTGAACTTTGAATTTATGCATTTTCCACCAGAAAATCCCTGAATTTTCCAAAATCGCTGCTCAGTGGGATGCTTTGTTTTTTGCCTTTCATGAACGCCTGCAGTTTGTCGGGGATGTCGATATTTACGTTCAGGATGCGGTCTGCCGTTTCCTTGAATTTTGCCGGATGCGCTGTTTCGAGAAACAGTCCGGTCTGGTGCGGCTGAAGGCCGAAGTCGGCCAGCGCCCGATAGCCGCAGGCGCCGTGCGGGTCGAGAAGGTAGTTGAAGTTGCGGAAAACGAGGCGCATGGTACGGGCTATCTCCCCGTCGTCGTATCTGTAGCCGGCAATCGACCGGGCGATCGCCCCGTGGTCGTGTCCGAACATGTCGAGGATGCGGGCAAAGTTGCTCGGATTGCCGACATCCATCGCGTTGGCGATGGTAGCCACCGACGGGCGCGGCTCGTATTTCCCCGTTTTCAGGTAGGTGAGAAACACGTCGTTGCGGTTGTTGGCGGCGATAAAACGTTTGACGGGCAAACCCATCTGCGCGGCGAACAGTCCGGCTGAGAGGTTCCCGAAATTACCGCTGGGCACGCAGACAATCAGTTCGCCGGCTTTACCTGCCCTGTCCAACTGGGCGTAGGCGTCGAAATAGTAGAACGACTGCGGAATCAGCCGCGCCACGTTGATGGAATTGGCCGATGTGAGCCTCATGCGGCTGTTCAACTCGCGGTCTGCAAAGGCGGCTTTTACCAGCGTCTGGCAATCGTCGAACGTCCCGTCGATTTCGAGCGCCGTGATATTTTGCCCCAGCGTGGTGAACTGGTATTCCTGTATCGGGCTTACTTTCCCCCCGGGATACAGCACGAAGACGCGGATGCCCTCGATGCCGAGAAATCCGCTGGCCACGGCGCTGCCCGTATCGCCCGAAGTGGCTACCAGCACGTTGACCGTCTGCCCGATGCCTTTCCGCCGTATGAAATAGCCGAGCAGACGCGCCATAAAACGCGCGCCGACGTCCTTGAAGGCAAGCGTGGGGCCGTGAAACAGTTCCAGACTGTATACCGAATCGTGGACATGCACCACGGGCGTGTCGAACGAAAGCGTGTCGCCGACGATGGCCGCCAGCGCCCCCGCATCAATGTCATCGCCGAAAAACGATTCGGCCACGATGGAGGCCGTCTCATGAAACGGCCTGTCTTTCAGCGAACGGATGATGTCGCTGCCCAGTACCGGAATCCGTTCGGGCATGTACAGCCCGCTGTCGGCGGCAAGGCTTCTGATTACCGCATCTTCGAGCGTGGCTGGAGGAGACTGTCTGTTTGTACTGTAATATTTCATTGTTCAGGATTCAAAATTCAATATTCAAAATTCAGGATTTGCCGAGAAAGGCTTTTATGAAAGAATTGCCTGTCAGAAGGCCGTACCGCCCCTGTCGTACGGAGAACTCGTCGTAGCAGTCGACACTGTCCGGCTCCTGCCCTGGTTTGCAGATGAGAAAAGGGACGGGGTCGGCCGTATGCGTGCGGATGACGCAGGGCGTCGGGTGGTCGGGCAGGACGGATATGGCCACGGGTTCGTCCCACGTCCGTACGGCTTCGCAGACGGGGCCGACGATGCGCCGGTCCAGGTCTTCGACGGTGCGCACTTTCAGCCGGACGTCGCCGTCGTGTCCCGCCTCGTCGCTTGCTTCGACGTGCAGATACACCAGGTCGTGCGTTTTCAGCGCGCGGATGGCGGCCTGCGCCTTGCCTTCGTAGTTCGTGTCGTACAGCCCTGTTGCGCCTTCTACCGTGACGACATCCATTCCGGCATATACGCCGATGCCGCGTATCAGGTCGACGGCCGAGATGACGGCGCTTGTCCCGATGCCGTACAGCGCTTCGAGCGTCGGCATGTCAGGCCTGAATCCCGGCGACCAGGGCCAGATACTGTTGGCCGGGTTTTTTCCCGCGGCCATTCTTTTCCTGTTCACGGGATGGCCGGGAAGTATTTCCTGCGAAGCCGTGACGAGCCTGTTCAGCCGTTCGGCCGTCGGCGCGGCATCGGGATGCGAGGCTTTCACAAGCGACGGACGGAAAGGCTGCATCGGAATGTCGTGCGGAGGCGTACAGTCCAGCCGCTTGTCGCCGCCGGTCATGACCAGCAGGTGGCGGTACGACACGCCGGCGTGAAACCGCGTCTGCGCATCGCCCGTTTTTTCGTTCAGGAACGCAATCAGTTCAGCCGCTTCGCTATTCGAAATGTGTCCGGCCGAATGGTTTTTCATCTTCCCGTCTTCGATACAGACCAGGTTACAGCGCAGCGCCAGTTCGCCCGGCAACAGGTTCACACCCATGCTTGCAGCCTCCAGCACGCCACGCCCCTCGTACACGCGGTGCAGGTCGTATCCCAGGACGGCAAGATTGGCCACTTCGCTGCCGGGATGGAACCCTGCGGGAACGGTCTGCAGACGGCCGGTCACGCCCCTGCGCGCCAGGCAGTCCATGTGCGGCGTGCGGGCATACTGCAGCGGCGTCCGGCTGTCAAGCGCCGGGACAGGTTCGTCGGCCATGCCATCGCCAAGAATAATTATATATTTCATCCTGTTGCGGAGATTGCCGTTCTACCTGATGTTCGCAATGGAGATGATGTCGGCGAACACGCCTGCGGCCGTTACGTCTTCGCCTGCGCCGTAGCCTTTGATAATCATCGGATAGTCGTTGTACCGCTCGGTAGATATCATGATGATGTTGTTGCTTCCCTCCAGTTCGTAGAAAGGATGGTGGCGGTCCACTTCCTGCAATCCTATTTCGCACCTGCCCCTGTCCATTTTGGCAACCAGGCGGATGCGTTTCTTTTCCGCTTCCACCCGTTTGCGCATCGTTTCGAATCCGTCATCGAGTTCGCGGATTTTTGGCCAGAAATCGTCCAGCGAGCCTTCGAAATATTTTTCCGGGATGAAGAGGTTTATCTTCACATCTTCCTTTTCGACCGTGTATCCGGCCTCGCGGGCGAGGATGACTAATTTGCGTATGACGTCCGTACCGCTCAGGTCGATGCGCGGGTCAGGCTCGGCATAATGCGCTTCCTTTGCCATCAGAATGGCTTTGCTGAAAGGGATGTCGGCGCTCAGCGTGTTGAAGATAAAGTTGAGCGTGCCCGAAAGCACCGCTTCCAGATGCAGGATATGGTCGCCGCTGTTTATCAGATCGTTCATCGTGTTGATTATCGGCAGTCCCGCGCCGACGTTCGTCTCGAACAGATATTTGACGCCTCTCCTGCGCGCCGTTTCCTTCAGCAGGTGATAGTTGCCGTATGACGACGACGCGGCGATTTTGTTGGCCGCCACAACCGAGATGTTGCTGTTCAGTAGGGATTCGTAGATTGCGGCAATCTCTTCGCTTGATGTGCAGTCGACAAACACGGAATTGAAGATGTTCATCGTCAGTATCTCGTCTCGCACAGTGGATGGCGACGAGGGCTTTCCGCTGCCTTTCAGTTCGGCAATGCACGTATCGAGATTCAGTCCGCTGCGGCTGATCAGTATCTTTTTGGAATTGGCTATTCCTACGAGATTCAGCTTCAGTCCGTTTTGCTTCATCAGCTTGTCCTGCTGGCACCTAATCTGTTCGATCAGCTTGCTGCCGACCGTTCCCACGCCTGCGACGAAAAGGTTCAGCGCTTTATATTCGGATAGAAAAAAGGAATCATGAATCGAGTTCAGCGCTTTCCGCAGCGAATCGCGCCTGATGACGAACGAGATGTTCGTTTCGGACGCGCCCTGGGCGCATGCAATGACGCTTATGCCCGCGCGTCCCAGCGTCCCGAACAGCTTGCCCGCGATGCCCGGCGTGCGCTTCATGTTTTCGCCCACGATGGCGACCGTCGCCAGGTCTTTTTCGGCAACCATGTCGTTGACTTCGCCCTGCGAGCGTTCGAGCGCAAATTCCTCGTTCAACACTTGTACCGCAAGGTCGGCGTCTTCGTTTTTTACCGCGATGGTGGTATTGTTTTCCGAACTTGCCTGCGATACCATGAACACGCTGATGCCGTTTTTCGCCAGCGTCTTGAATATGCGGTAGTTCACGCCTATCACACCGACCATTCCCAGCCCCTGCACCGTGACCAGACACGTATCGTCGATGGACGAAATGCCTTTGATCAGCGCTTTCCGTTCGTTCGGGTGATAGTCGCTGGAGATATACGTGCCCGGCACTTCGGGATTGAAGGTGTTGCATATCTTGATGGGGATATTTTTGTGGTATACGGGATAAATCGTGGGAGGATAAATCACCTTAGCTCCGAAGTTACACAGTTCCATCGCCTCTGTAAACGACAACCGTTCAATCACGTACGTCGAATTTATCACTTTAGGGTCTGCCGTCATGAAGCCGTCCACGTCCGTCCATATTTCGAGGATGGAAGCATCGAGCGCCGCCGCAAGGATGGATGCAGTGTAGTCCGAGCCGCCGCGTCCGAGATTAGTTATCTCGCCGTTGTCTTTGCTGGACGAAATGAATCCCGGCACTACTGCAACATCGGGCAGCGAAGCGAACGTTTCCTTAATCAGCTGATTAGTGAGTTCGAAATCGACGATGTGCTTGTTGAACTGTCTGACGGTCTTGATAAATTTGCGGGCGTCGAACAGGCGGGCGTCGCGGATGATGCTGACAAGGATGAGCGACGACAGACGTTCGCCGTAACTGACTATCGTGTCGGACGTTTTCGCCGACAGGTCGTTGATGAGGCAGACGCCTTTCAGGATGTTGGACAGTTCGTCCAACAGAGTCGTGACGTGCGTCCGTGTCGTCTTGCGCAACGCTTCGTCGGGAATTACGCCTTCGATTATATCCAAATGGCGCACGACAATTTCGGAAAGCGCATTTTCGTATGCCCTGTCACCTTTTGCGGCCAGTTCTGCCGTCGACAGCAATTTGTCGGTTATCCCGCCCAGTGCGGATACAATCACTATCACCGGTTCTTCGACTGCCTCTACTATTTTTTTTACACTCAAAATGCTATTCGCGGAACCTACGGACGTTCCGCCGAATTTTAATACTTTCATTGTATAATATTAAAAATAAAAATAAATATGGAAACTGATTATTGAAAATAATAGTCGCACACCGCCTTCACGCGGCTGCTACTGCGTTTGTATGTCTCATATTAACCCCGTACAGGGGTGAACATGATTGCCCAGGTATAATATGCAAACGATACATTTGTCATGTTCGGTCTTCTTTTTTGCGGGACAATATTACGCATTATTTTTCAATTACGGAATAAAAACTGCAAAAAAAACTATTTTTCGGCCGCAGACTGCTGTTTTTCCCGTTCGACGTCTTCGCGCGCCTTGCTCATCGTCACCAGATAAACGCCCGCAAAAACGAGCAGGGCAGCAAGAAGTTTTTCGACGGTAAAATTTCCCTGTCCCACCATCACGGCCAGCATCGAAGCGACGATCGGCTGGATATAGCTGTACATGCTGACGGTAGTGGGTCGCAGGCGTTTGAGCGACATCGGAATAAGCAGGTAGGGAACAAACGTACCTCCCACCAGTACGAAAACGATGCGGAGAATCTCGTCCCATTCTATCGCATTGTGGTGGAATGCGGGCGCATCGAGCACGTGATGATACATAAAGGGCGTCAGCATGAGCGCCGAAAAGAGAAACATCCATTTCATGATGGAAACGGCCGAGTAGCGCTGACTGAGAGGACGCGAGATGACCATATAAATCGAATAGAGCAAGTTGCTGGTTACGATGAGCATATCGCCGCTCAAGCTGCTGTTGCGGTCGCCCGAATGTGTGGAGGAGAGTATCACCAGCACTCCGCCCGCCACACCCAGCAATACGCCAAATACTTTCTGCTTCGTAATCGGCTCTTTCAGTATCAGAGCGGCCAGTAGCATCACGTAGATCGGGCCGGCAGTGGCAATGATGGACGTGTCGACGGGCGAAGTCAGATTCAATCCCGCCATAAACAAACTCTGATTAAAGGCAATACCTGTGCAGGCGCATATAAAAAGCAGTCCCAAATCCTTGAGCGAGACTTTCTCGCGCTTTACGAACAGAGACGACAGCCAGAACATCGCTGTGGCAAAAAGGATACGCAACAGCGTCAGCGCTTCCGGCGCCACATCTGCCGGAATCAGCGACTTCGAAATGGAAATATTGATGGCAAACAACACATTTACAATCAATATGATTCCATGTCCTTTCAATTTTTCCTTTCCAATCATAGACCGAAATTTGCAAAACAGGGCAAAAGTACGGAATAATTTATTTCGGAACGGTATGGTTGTTTGTTTTTTCTTTTTTTTCCTGTCCGCAGCAAATATGGCGCCTCAAACTTTTTCTTGTCCTGCACGCGGGATAAACACGTTTATCGACACACGGAACGCTCGTCGGAAATCCCTGAATCTTTGAATCTTCGAACGGTTCATTCAATGCACGGAATCATGCCGCGCGCAGTAAATATCCCCCGTCTCTTCTCAATATATGTTGTCCAGATACTTGTATCCGCTGCCCGTATTGAGAAGCAGCACCGTTTCGCCGTCTTTTATCCACCCCGACCGGTTCAGTTCCTTGTAAGCATGCCAGAGGGCGGCGCCTTCGGGTGCAATGAGCAGGCCTTCGCTGGCAGCCAGTTCACGCAGGGCTACAAGGATGTCCGCATCGCCGACGCTCACGGAATTTCCGTTGCTCTCTCTCAATACCTGCAAGATAACCTTGTCTGCGTAAGGCTTGGGCACCCGCAAGCCGTTGGCCACCGTAAAGCCTTCGTCTTTATACGTCGAACGGATTTCTTTCTGATGGAAGGCCGTGCAGATGCCGTCGCAATTCCTGCTTTGCACGGCGACCATACGCGGCCGCCGGCTCCCGATCCATCCCAGCTGTTCCAGTTCGTTGAACGCTTTCCAGATACCGATGATACCCGTTCCGCCGCCCGTTGGATAGAGAATGACGTCGGGCACGTTCCAGTCCAACTGTTCGGCAATCTCATAACCCATCGTTTTTTTCCCTTCGAGGCGGTACGGTTCTTTCAGTGTCGAAACGTCGAACCATCCGTTTTCGGCCGCCAGCCTGTTTGCAATCTTCCCACAGTCGCTGATGTTTCCGTCTACTTCCGTGACTTCGGCGCCGAACAGTCCGGCTTCCGCCTTGAATGCCTGCGGCGTGAGTTTCGGCATGAAGACATGCGCCTGCAGTCCCGCCCTCGCCGTATATGCCGACAGGGCGCCACCCGCATTGCCGGCGGTAGGTATCACAAAAGAACGTATCCCAAGTTCTTTCGCCTTTGATACGGCCAAACACAATCCCCTTGCCTTGAAAGACCCCGTGGGATTGCCCGACTCGTCTTTTATCAGCACACGTTTGCCTGCCGTATGCGACGCCAGATTCAATACCGGCAATATCGGCGTAAATCCTTCGCCCAGACTGACGATATTTTCGTCGTCGAGCACCGGCAGAAATTCCCTGTATCGCCAGAGAGACGGCGGACGGCGCTTCAATTCCTCCCTTGTCAGCGTGCTGGATGCAAAATCGTAGCAGGCATATAAAATTGCCCTGCATGTTTCGTCCGTACAGACGCCGTTCGCCTGCGCTTTCGGATACTCTCTGCCACATTCCACACATGTCAAATGCGTAAATAAACTCCCTGTTTTCACCATATTTCCATATATTTTGAATCGAATCTAATTTTGAATCTTGAATTATAACCCCTATTCATCCCGTCCACGCTCGGCAGCCACGGCGGGAGGCTGCGCCAGGGTGACGGGATTTATCAGACTGCCGAAGAAAACGGCATTTGTTGTCAGGCGGTTTGTGCCGTACCAGATAGCTCTGAAGTTGGGATTGACGGCATAACCGATTACCTGCCCGGCTCCGACACGTCCCAGCAGGGCTACGGGCGTCCCGGCCAGATTTTTTACCACTCCGGGCAGGACGTTGCCCGAAAGCAGAGGTTTTGCCGTATAGGAAATCGGCGTACTCAACTTGTTTTCCGATCCTTTGAGGATAAGCCGGCTGTTCTTGAATACCGGCAGGAGTTCACTTTTGTAGCCCCATGCCAAAGGATGCGTCAAGTCTATCTTCGTTTGAAAGATCACGCCGGCAATACTCTGTGCACGCAGCGCGATGTTTACATTTTCGTATGTGCCACCGTAGTTCGGACTTTCGGATACAAATTCGACATTCAGCAGACGCGCCTGCGCAAACGAGTTCAGGGCGCCCTCATAGCCTATCAGCGTATTTCCGGCGCTTACCCATTCGCGCAATGCGTTTTGCACTCCGGCGGGAACTGCTCCGCCGGGCACGATAATTACATTATATCGGTTGAGATCAATACGCCCCGCCGTTTCCGAAGCAATCATCGATACGGGAATCCCGAAACGCCGGTCGAACAGGTGCCACACTTCGCCGGCCGAACCGACGCCGAGTATGGCGATCCGCGGCTTTTTGAGTGTAGTGAAATTGCTGCTCCCCAGGTTATGTCCCGAAGTATATCCTCCGCTCAACGCATGGACGTCAATCGCATCTTCACGGACGATTTGTTCAATGATACTGTAAATGTCCGAAACGGATTTGGATTGATACGTTTCGCCGAGTGGAATCAATATTGTCCCGCGGTCGAACTCATGCCCGTCGCCCGTAAATTTTCCGGCGGAGACTTTTGCCAGTATGCCGGCATCGAGCAGTCGGTAAAGAGCGCGGGGTGCATAATAACCATCCCATTCGAATGCGTAGGCATAGGCTTCTCTGTTGCCTGTGAATTTGCCTTGAGGAAACTGATTCAACTCAAATCTGTCGCCGGACAGCGAAGCGTCGAACGACGTCAGTTTGGCATAATCCAGATTAAATGCGAAGGGTAATGTCCATCCCGTAATGTCGTACGAAAGGCTGTCTCTGTACGTTTCCCTTATTTCGAAAATGGCGTGTATCAGCCTGTGCTGTTTCTGGTTGAGTGGAACGATGTATGCATTGGACGGGTCGAATTTCTTCCCGTTCGCTTCTATGCTTCGTGCAGGACGGTACACATCTATTCCATTTCTTTTCACCAGTTCCGCCAGGCGGTATGCGGCGACTTTGTCCGAAGGCGACCCGAAGACGTAAGCCTTCACCGGGTCTTTGGCCGCATCTTCGAACGCCTGCCTGAAATACCATCTCTGATAGTCCAGCAGTTCCTTCCGCAGAGCATGGCTGCCGCGAATGGTGGCGAGGCCGGTCGTCAGCTGGTTGAGTATGGCCAGTTCGAAGGTAAGCAGCCCGTTCGAGGAGGCCTGCACATAGCCCCGCGAACTGGGCTGCTCCCAAAGGAGAGCTATCCCTCCGTGGAAATCGAGATATTCCCTCCCGCGTCCCAAATAGTAGTCGTCAAAATTCTCCGCCGAGAAATACAGTATTTTCCGTTCGTCGAAAGCCGGTGCATAAAAATCCCGCGCAAGCCGTTTGATAAAGTCCTGCGCCTGATCGGGAATCAGCGGATGAACGCGTGTCGGCTCGCCAGGCGAGAAATGATAATTGGCATTCGTACCCTGCTCGTGGGCATCCGTATACACGTTCGGACGCCATTCGATGAGGGCGGCAATGCGTCCCTGCGATTCCGGATGCTGGAGGTTGAGCCAGTCGCGGTTCAGGTCAAACCAGTAATGATTGCCGCGCCCTCCCGGCCACGGTTCGGAATGTTCGCGTTCCTGCGTATCCGCATTGGGAACAACGCTTTTATTCAGATTGACCCATTCTGCAAAACGGTTGATTCCGTCGGGATTGATTGCCGGATCGATAAAAATGACCGATTCGTCGAGCCACTTGAGCGTCTCCGAATCATTGGCTGCGGCAAGATGATAAATCAGCAAAAGAGCGGCATTCACGCCGGATGCTTCGTTGCCGTGAATGCTGTGTCCCAGCCATGTGAAGACCGGCAGTCTGTCCGTATTCACATTCCCCGACAGCGAAGGCTCGGACAGTTTCAGATGCTCGGCCTTGATGCGGTCGAGATTCTTCAGATTTTCGGGTGATGTAAATATCAGAAAGTAAAGCGGCCGCTTTTCGTAACTATATCCGTAGTGAACCGGTTTGACGCGGTCGGAAACGGCCGCCACCGCACGGATGTAGTTCAACACCTGTTCGTGGCTTACGTGCCATTCCCCGATTTGAAATCCAAGAATGGATTCGGGGGTTGGAATTTTCCTGTCATAGCTGTCGCTTCGAGGCAGGTAATAACTCAAATCTGCCGTTTGCCCGATCGTGCGGCACAGGTTAAAAACAAAAAAAACGGTGACAAACAAATATTTTTTCATTGGCTGTATAAATTATCTGGGAGGTTGAGTTTCTGTCCGCGAGGCATCGCGCCGTCTCGGCACATCGATTACTTTCCGTCCGGCCAAATCATACTTCTGTCCTTTGTGCAGGAAGAAGAAAGGGCCGCTGGAAGTCGTATACACTTCTTTCGAATCGACCACATGCGCGCTGTTCCCCTGTCCGATGATTGTATTGTAGTCATAAATTGCCACATAGGAATTTCCGATTACTTCAAGCGTATCCTTCCGAACCAGTACGGAGGCCGTTTCGTCCAGGCCGATACCTATCAGTTCCGGCGAGCTGCGAACAAAGTCCACGAGGTCGAACTCGCGGTTTCGTCTTAAAAGATGCTGATCGATTACCGAGTTTTTGAGAAAGCCCAGTCCCTGCGTATGGTCGCCGACGAGTATATGAGGGCCTTTGGTATCGCCTCTCCATAGAAAGGAACCCTGTATGCTGGCGCCGGCCGAACCGCCGATAATCACTCCTCCCCGGTCGAGCACATCCAGAAAGGCCTGATGGGTAAGCGTATTCAGGTATGAATCGGCGGTACGCCACTGGCGGCCTCCTGCAAAAAATACGCCTGTAGCTTTTTTCAGCGGGGCGACAAACTCTTCGCTGTTGGCCACTTCAAGGCTTTTGGTATGCAGTGTGATTACATCCTTTACGCCGAACTGTTCCCTGATTCTGTCCGCCGTGCGCGTGCTCAGGGCGGCGGAGTCGCCTGCCGCGGCCGTAATCACTACGATGTTGGCCTTGTCTTTGCCGCCTGCCAGTTCTATGAATTTTTCCCACACTTCGGGCGTGAAACCGCTTCCGGCAATGATGAGCGAGCCGTTTTCAGGGCCGTGCCGCGTGGAGGAAGAATCCTTTACGGTGATCGGCGTCGCCCTGTAAAATGCTTCGGAAGCGTGCGAGGGCGCTTTTACGGATTTCAGATCAGGCCCGTGCAGGACGCTCTGCGACGGCGGAGGCTCGGGACGCGCGCCGTCGAATCTTCCCTGCGGCCGGTCGATAACCTTGCGCCCGGCCAAATCGTACTTCTGTCCTTCATGCAGAAAAAAGAACGGGCCGTTCGAGGCCGTGTAGTCTTCCCGCCCATTCACCACGTGCGCATTATTGCCTTTCCCGACTATCGTACTGTGATCGTATATGACGGCGTATGATTCGCCGATTACTTCCAGCGTATCCTTTTGTACCAGCACGGCCGTTCTTTCATCCAGACCGATGCCGATCAGTTCGGGCGATTTGCGAATGAATTCAACCAGGTCAAATTCGCGGTTTCGCCGGAGTAGATGCTGGTCGATGGCCGAATTTTTCAGAAATCCCAGTCCCTGCGTATGGTCTCCGACAAGTATGTGCGGCCCCCGTGTATCGCCTCTCCAGAGAAACGATCCCTGTATGCTTGCACCCGCCGAGCCGCCCATTATCACGCCGCCGCGGTGCAGCACATCCCAGAAGGCCTGGTGTGTGCGCGTATTCAGATATGAATCTGCCGCGCGCCACTGGCGGCCGCCAAGGAAATATACGGCCGAAGCTTTTTTCAGCGGTTCAATAAACCTGTCGCTGTTGGCTTCGACCAGGCTTTTTGTGTGCAGGACGGTAATATCCTTTACTCCAAATTCTTTCCGGAAGTTTTCAACGGCTTTCGGGTCGTTGACTGCGGCAAGTGCGGCCGAATCGCCGACGTTAGCCATAATTACCACAATGCGGGCGCTATCTTTGCCGCCGGCCAGTTCCAGGAATTTTTCGTCGATTTTAGGCGTCCGTCCGCCACCGCCTACTATTATCAGCGAGCCGTTTTCCGGTCCGTGACGGGTGGGTGACTTCTCGTTTATGGTGACGGGCGAAACTTGTGCAAACACGGTTGCATAACTCAGTATGACCGTGGCAAGAAATAATACAAATATTTTTCTGTTCATGATGATGAAATTAATTATTCAGAGATATCTTAATATCCCGGATTCTGCTCGATGTTCGGGTTTACGTCCAATTCTGTCTGAGGTATGGCCTGTATCCGTCTGTGGTCGGTAAGCGACACGTATGGATACGTGGTTGTACTGTATGGCTGCACCGGGCGGACTATCTCGCGGTTGAGCCGGAGAAGGTCGAACAGGCGGAAGCCCTCGAACACGAGTTCTTTCCTGCGCTCGTTCACGATGTCGTCAATCAGTTGCCGGCCGGATGAATTGAAGCCTGCAAATTCAGGATCGCGCAGCTGTGCAATCCGGTTCAGGTAGTCCAGGGCTTTGGCTTCGTCGTTTGTCCGTGCGAGGGCTTCGGCCAGCGTGAGATATACTTCGGCCAGCCGGATGATTTTCACCTCGTCTCTGTCGCCCGATGCCGTATTCGTATATTTGTTGCAGATATAGGCCTTCTGGCTTCCACCGCGGCGCGTGCCGTCGATGACCAGTTTACGGCGGCTGTCCGTATCCGAATACAGTTCATACACATCTTTATTTGCCAGCAAGTCGCCGTAGCCCGCCTGGTTGTACATGTGGTCGATGCCGTTACCGCCGTTGTTGCTCGTGACGCTCATGTTGAGTTCCCAGATGGTTTCGACCTTGTTTGTCGACGGCGTATTGCTTGCCCAGTAAGCCAGATAGTCGCTTTCCGACTTTGTCAGCGAGTAACCGCCTTTTTCGATTACTTCCAGCGCGGCGTCGCGTGCAGCGGCGTAATCGCCCTTGTAGAGATATGCCCTCGACAGGAGTGCCTTCACCGCGTATTTGGCAAGGTAGTTGGAGCCGGTGCTGTGGTATGCCGCATCAATTCCCTTTTCGGGGATTAGCCTGAAAGCCTCGTTCAAATCGCCTGTGATTTGATCGTAAACTTCCGCTACCGTGTTGCGTGCGGGCACGGAGGATGTGCCCGTTACGAAAACGGGAAGCGTGACCACCGGCACGCCCGGCGCCGATGGCAACACCGTGTGCGGCGCGCCGAAGAAGTTGACCAGCACCAGATATGACAGTCCCCTGATGGCATAAGCTTCGCCTTTCAGATGATTTGAGGCGTCGTCGGCCGGCAAATCCGCGTAGATAATGCGGTTGGCCTGCAGGATGACATAATAGCCCTGCGACCATATTCCCGAAGAGCTTCCGCTGCTCTGTGAGAAGGTATAGGCATTTTCGGCCAGGAAGCGGCCATAGTTGTTTGTGCTGATAAAATCGTTGTCGGCCAGCAGGTCATTGAGCACAAGCACATCTCTTCCAAGGAATGAAGAGCTTTTGACTGTGGCGTACAGCCCGTTGACGGCGTCGGCCAGGTCGGCTGTCGTTTGCAGGGCGGTGGTCACGTCTACGCCGTTCGACGGGTCGCGTTCCAGGAAGGCCTCGCTGCACGATGCCGTCAGTAAAATCCCTGCCGCGAGAATTGAATATATTTTTGCGTTCATGTCTTTTTTTGTTTATAGTTCTACATTTATGCCGAAAGAATAAATCCTGTAAATCGGGATGGTAACATTGCCGGATTCGGGGTCGAACGGCAGCCGGTCGTCGAATGTGAGCGTAAGCAGGTTGCTTGCCCGTCCGAACAGATACACTTTGCTTGTGCCGGGCGCAAAATTCTGTGCAAACTTTGTCAGGTCATATCCTACGGTGACGTTTTTCAGCCGGACGAACGAACCGTCGTACAGGAAACGTGAAGAGAAATCATTGGACTGAGCTTGCGAGCCTCCGCCATAGATGTACTTCGGCACGTCCGTGATTTGTCCCGGCGCAGTCCAGCGTTTCAAGTATTCGCGCCGGTATTTGTTGAATGCGAAGTATTCGCCGTCGTAAAAGCGCGTAGACCAGCTGTCGACCACATAGTTCCCGACATTGAAGTATATCTCGGCGCCCAGGCGGATACCTCTGTATTCTATCGTGTTGTTGAAGCCTCCATAATATTTCGGAGATGCAGACCTGTATGGCACCCGTTCGGCGTCGTTATACTTGCTGGTAGTCTCCGTTCTGGAGGCGTCGGTATACCACAGCGCCTCGCCGTTGTCGGGATTGGCGCCGGCATACAGCCGCACGTAGTACGTGTAGTAGTCATATCCCCTCTCCAGATAATAGTTGCCGTTGGCGCCTCCGGCCGACTTCGCCAAATCCGTAATTTCGTTTCGGTTGAATGCGATGTTGAAGCTGCTTGTCCACGTAAGGTTTTTCGTCCGGATGTTTTCGCTCTTCAGGGTCAGTTCAACGCCCCTGTTCCGCATGGCGCCCACGTTTGCGTATGAGACGGACGAGAAACCCGTCGTGCGCGAAAGCGGCAGGCTCTGAATCAGTCCGTCCACGTTGTTGACGTAAAAGTCGGGGATCACAAGCAGGCGGTTGTCGAAAAGCCCAAGCTCGGCTCCGATGTCGAACTTCTTCTGCTTTTCCCACGTCAGGTCGAGATTGCCGATGGTGCTGTAGTTCTGTCCGTTTCCCGTCGTATAGTTTGATCCGTATGCAGCCAGCGGCTTGGCGGCATAGTTTGATATGCCCTGCGCATTTCCTGTCGTGCCGTACGAAACGTGCAGCCGTGCGCTCGAGAGAATGTCCTGCTTCCTGAAAAACGCTTCCTGTTCGAGATTCCAGTTGGCGCCGGCCGACCAGAAGTTGCCGTAGCGGTTGTTCATTCCGAAGACGGAAGATCCGTCGCGCCTGAAAGACGCGCTTGCCGAGTAGCGGTTTTTGTAGCTTGCGTTCAGTCGCGAATAGAATGATACGAAGGCGTATTCCGACGTGTTCGAGGCCGCGCTCGTGATGACGGCGGCATTCGACAGCACGGGCGGCGTCGGCTTGGAAGGGAATCCCGTGCCCGTTCCGCTCTGGTTGAACTGCGACGATTCCTGCGCTTCGTAACCCAATACGGCCGACACATTGGATGCGTCTTCGCTGCCCAGATAATGGTAGCGATAGTCTATCTGATTACGGGTAAGCCAGTTGAAATAGCGCGTATAATACTGGTTCACGCGCCCGCCGACGTTCATTGCATCGCCCAGTACCGGATTCTCGTAGCGATATTCCTCCAGGTTGTTGTAGTCCACGCTCACGTAGCCTGTATAATTCAGTTTGTCCCATATATTCCATTTCAAGCTGGCGTTGCCGAGACCTTTTACGGTGTTGAGCGTGCGCACGTCGTGTTCCGCCAGATACAGGACATTCTTGTGTGCCGTGTAGCCGAGTGGGTCGGAACTGTTTGTGTTCCAGCTGCCGTCTTCGTTGTATGCCATCTGAAACGGTCGCAGGATTCGCCCAGCAAATATCGGGTTCGCCCAGGCGCCTGTACCTCCGTCGGGTGCATGTTGAAATACGTTCGAAACGTTGAGTCCGGCCGACAGCGAAAACCGGTTGCTGATTTTCTGATCCACATTTATCAGCGTCGAAATTCGCCGCATGTCCGAACCTCGCGTGGTGGCTTCCTGCGAAAAGTATCCGGCCGATGCAAAAAGTTTCGTCTGTTCGTTTCCTCCCCGCACGGACACGTTGTACTGCTGCTGTTTTCCCGTGCGGTAGATTATTTCCTGCCAGTCGTTGCTGCGGCCTGTGTTGAAGCCGTAGCTGTCGGCCAGGTCGGCGATTTCCTGTTCGCTGTACGTGCCGGTGTTCACGAGACCTTCGATGAAGAGTTCGCTGAACTGTTGCGCGTTCAGTGGCTGTCCGGCGTCGGGGAAGGGAATCGTGTGGGTTGTGCCCGCTTCGATGTCGAAGCTCACCTGCGTCTTTCCGGCGCGTCCTTTTTTGGTGGTAATGATTATCACGCCGTTCGAGCCGCGCGAGCCGTAGACTGCCGTGGCTGCCGCGTCCTTCAGTACGGTGACGTCTTCAATATCTTCCTGATTGATTCCGGCTAAGGCGTTGGACGTCGTGCTCAGGCGTGACAGATCGCCGGCGTTGACTATCATTCCGTCGATCACGTACAGCGGGTTCGAGTTCAGCGCCAGCGAACCCAGTCCGCGCAGGCGTACCTGTACGTTTCCGCCGGGCTGGCTTGTCGACAGGTTGACGTTCAGACCCGCCACTTCGCCCTGCAGCGCGACGACGGGCGATGCTGCCGGTTTTTCGCCGATGATGGCGCTGTTGAGGATGCTCGACGCGCCGGTGTAAAGCTTGCGTTCCTGCGTCACGTAGCCGTCGGATACGACTACCACTTCGTTGAGCAGATTCACGTCTTCGACAAGCGAAAACACTACCTCTTCGGCAGACTGTTCGTATATGTCGACTTCCTGCGTCCTGTACCCGACGTAGCTAATCCCGATTGTAGCGGGAAATGAAGAGACGGCGAGACTAAACCGGCCGTTCACATCCGTCACGGCGCCCTGTCGCAGCGACGTGTTTTTGATGTATACGTTCGCGCCAATTACCGCCTCGCCCGTCTGGCTGTCAATCACCAGACCTTTCAATGTCTGTGCGGAAAGAGACGATACTCCGCCAGCCAACAGAAAAAACGCAAAAAAACATGCGATTTTCTTTCCTGATTTAATAAAATGTAATACCTTTGTCATGCTAAAATTGATGTTTAGTACTTGAGCGTCCCCCCGACTTTTACTGCTAATAAGAATGGGGGGACGCTTTCTGCTTTTTATAAATAAATGATAACCTGTCTGTTTGTTTTACCCGTATGCGAAGAGTTGCCACATCTCCGTCCGGTCGAAACTGTGCCCTGTCTGTTTTGTCCCTGCTGGTTCTCCCGGCGAGAGGCCGGACTTCGCAGAATAACCTGGACGAGGAAAAACCTCGTCCAGGCGGGGATACAGTTTTAAATACGTTTGTAACATTACAATAAACCAACTAAAATTGACGCTGCAAAGATACCGGCGTTATTTCGTATGAAAAATACCGTATTTGTGGTATTTTTTACTGCCCGCTTACATGAGGTTCAAGATTCAAAATTCAAAGATTCAAATTCTCCATGTTTCCGCAGTAAATCGCAGACATGTATTTTAATCCAGCAATAATTTGTTCGCATTAATTTCCGAATTGGGATACGGGAAAATATAATTGGCGGCTGTCGGCTGTATTTCGCCGGTCTGAAGTCCTCCTCCTCCTTTTGCAGGGAGCGGCAACAACAAACGGAGCAGGTCGCCGGAACGGAAACCTTCGCCCAGAAGTTCAATCCGCCGTTCTTTCCAAATGCTTGCCAGCAAGTGGTCTTTCGTATCCAGTGCGCCGGACGGAAAGACATAGTCGGCATCGGAACGCGCGTGAACTGCTTTCAGCAGTTTTTCCGCCAGAGAGAGATTATCCCTCTGTGCCAGGGCTTCTGCATAATTGAGAAGAACTTCCGCATAGCGAATTACCGGAATATAATCCACATAAGGAGACGCTTTGGCATATTTCTTTAAATAATATTTGTTTTCATTCAAAGACAGCAAATCTCTGCGCGCATCCGTACTTCCCCATAAACCGTCGTTCACTATTCCGTCGGGATTCAGATAATATTCCCTGTTCCCATAATAAATATATCCGATGGATGCCTGACCGCTGTAAGAATCGGAAGCTGTCATCGGCATCGAGAAGACAGATTCGTTCGTCGTATAGCTGGAATTGAAAATCGTCAGAATATCTTCTTGCAGGGAATGAGCCACACCGGATGTTGCCGAAAACGGGGCGTCCGCCTGAGGAACGATCTTTTTCGCTTCTTCGATAACTTTATCATATTGTCCGCTGTTGAGATATATTCTGGTTTTTAATGAAATAGCGGTATTTCTGTGAGCACGGATCGTATTTAATAAAGCTGTTTCGTAGCTTTCCGGAAGAGATGTCTCCGAATAATCCAGATCGGACAATATTTGGTCGTAGATCGTTTTAACCGTACTTCTGGCCAGGTCATTATTGTGGCCGGAAGTTTCCGGATCCAGTCGCAGAGGGATCGCTTTGGAGGCTCCGCTGTCCTGATTGTAGGGGGGAGCGAAAACCGTTACGAGCGTATAGTATGCCAGTGCACGAACAAATTTAGCTTCGGCTACATATTGCATTTTCTGTTTTTCCGGAATCACTCCTTCCAGCTTTTCCAGTCCGTCAATCAGAATATTGGTATTGTTAATCACCTGATAAGCGGCATTCCACAGGTTGGAAATGTCATTCGAGCCGGAATTGTAGGAGTTTGTCCAGCTCTCATACGCTGTGTAAGTATTTCCCGTCACATTGATAAAATCTTCGCCCCGTACATCCAGATACAAATGTATTCTGCCACCATAGAGACTCGAACTTTTCAGCAGTTTATAGATACCGTTCACCTGTCCTTCGATACGGCTCTGTGTTTCAAAAATACTGCTTGCGCTCAACGATGTCCGGGATGTTTTATCCAGCAGATCGTCACACCCTGTGATACTCCATACAGAGATTGCGGACAGGGTTGTTAATAAAAAACGAATGTTTCTTTTCATTGCTTGTAGAAATTTAGAATGTAACATTAAGTCCAAAAGTAAAAGTACGCCCGCGTCCCACGGAATTTCGTTCCACTCCGGGAGATGTATTCGAATTGCCGTTACTGGACAATTCGGGATCGGTACCAGTATAACCCGTTATCAGAAAGGCATTGCTTGCCTGTACATAAAAGCGTACCGCGCTCAAAGATACTGCCGACGCTATGCGGGCTGGCAGTTTATAGCCCAGCACGGCATTGTCTAACCGGAGGAAATCAGCCTTTTCCACATTTGCCGAAACGGGGAAAGAACCGCCGCTTGAGTTGAGATCATTGTACACCAGCCGGGGAATATCGGTCACTTGGCCGGGGGTTGTCCACCGCTCCAAAATACCGGTATGATTGTTATATGTTGTCTGGTACGTAAGTGTCCCGCGGGTACCATTATAAATGTAATTGCCGCCTGAATAGCTGAAATTCAGATTCAGGTCGAAATTCCTGTAGCGAAGATTATTGGCAAAGCCGCCAAACCACTTCGGCAGGGTATTTCCCAGGACATAATAGTCCGCCACCGATATTGCCGGCGCTGTGGTTCCATCCAGATAAGTCCAGTTAGACTCTCCCGGAGGTACGGCTGCACTGTATTGCACCTTTTCGCCTTTGGCATTGATAAAAATACGGCGTCCGTTCTCCGGATTTACTCCGTCGGTTTTCGCTCCGTACAAACTGGCTATGGAATAGCCTGCACGGGTGATGTTATTCGAATTGGCCGAAGTATGGGTATATCCAAGGATGTCTTCATTATTTCCTGCAAGCGCCGTCACTTTATTTCTTATGCTTGAGAAATTGAACAATGCATTCCATGAGAAATCTTTACGCTGTATCGCTGCAACATTAATACCCAGTTCGATGCCCCTGTTATACATCGAACCCACGTTGGTCAGAATCGAATTGCCGGGAATGCCTTTCGACGGTGATTGGGGTGTATTCAGTATCAGTCCGTTTACATCATTGTTGAACCACGCCAGTTCCACCGACAGGCGATTTTTTAAGGCGTCGACCGTCAGGCCGATATTTGTCTGATCGCTGGTTTCCCACGTCAGATCGGAATTTCCTACCTGACTCAGCGACCATGTGGGAACATTTCCGTAAAGAGATGCCGCATACAAACTGTAGGAACCGTAATCATTTGACAGATTGCCGTTCCCCACACGTCCCCAGCTGACATTCAACTTTGCATCGTCAAAGATATTTGCTAACGCGGATGACCGTAAAAAGTTTTCTTTCAAAATCGTCCAGCCGGCGGATATTCCTCCGAAATTACCATACTTCTTCCCTTTGGCCAGAGCGGAATTGCCATCCCGCCGGAGATTTGCCGTAACATAATATTTATCATTGAAATCATAGCTCAAACGGGCAAAATAGGACAGGAATGTCCGTTCCCCCCTGAAATTATTGGAGGAAGTAACGGTTGTCCACCCGCCCTGGTAATATTCAAAAAAATCATCTGATGCCTTTGTCGCGTAAGCCCCCCAGGTATACGTTTTATCCTGCTGAATATCATTGCCCAGCAACGCGGATATATGATGTTTCCCGTATCTTCGGTCTAAACCCAGCGTGTTGGTAAACGTCCGGTTATCACGCAGTACGGAAACATTGGTTGTCGATCCTCCGACGCCGAAACCGTTGGAACCCAATTGAGGCCCGTAGTAAGTCAGATTCTCGCCTTTCAGACGATCAATGCCATATACAACCGTATAATCAAGCAGTTTGAACAATCTGATATTGGTGGTAATATTGCCGATAAAACGGTCATTGGCCGAAGTATTGCTGGAATAGGCAAAAAGCGCCAACGGATTGCTAAGATTCGAAGATACCAGATTACTGCCCGCTCCCAGATAGCCGGTAGAACTCAGATTGTAACTTCCATCCTCATTATAAGGAGATACGTTGGGCGGCGATGCAAAAGCCAGACGCGCTGCGCCGATGATAAGCTGTGCACTGTTCGGCAGTGATCCCGAATTGTATGACTCCGTCTCCGACAAATTATATGAGGCCGTGCCGACTATTTTAAGCCAGTCATTCACCCTGTGATCAATATTGAAACGCACGCCTTTCCGTTCAAAATCATTCCCTTTCAATATACCCTGCTGCTTAGTGTAATTGGTCGAAAAATAATAGTTAGTCGAACCGGATCCTCCCGATATATTTACAGCATGGTTATGGGATATACCCTTGCGGTAAACATAGTCGTTCCAGTCGGTTTCGATTAAAGAACCGTCCGCATTATACCCCGGGAAGAAAAGAGCCGAACTGACCTTGTCGTTATCCTGATTGCCGGACAGTATCTTGGCATTCAGCACCGATTCGTTTTTTATCTCGATATACTGCAGCGCGTTCAGCACCTTCGGCAATCGAGTTGTGCCGGTCACTCCCACCCATCCGTCGTAAGTCGTTCTCGGTTTGCCGGTTTTACCTTTTTTCGTGGTAATCAGCAAAACTCCCGCCGCTGCTCTGGAGCCGTAAATGGACGTGGATGCGGCATCCTTCAATATATCTATCGACTCGATATCCGAAGGATTCAAGTCGCCCAGCGGATTGTTCGGCACATTGGTATTGGTCGAAATATCGCCGGTACTTACCGGAATGCCGTCAATCACAATCAGCGGATAGGAACTTAGAGATATGGAATTAACCCCCCGCACGCGAATAACCGGAGGATTGTTCAATATCCCGTTGGGCAGAGAGATTTTGACCCCGGCGGCTCGTCCGCTTATCGCCTGTTCGAAGCTCTGCACCGGCAGATCTCTTATCGCTTCGCCGGAGATATTCGCCGCAGAGCCGGTAAACTCCTTTCTCTTCTGAGTGCCGTACCCAATTACCACCACCTCATTCAGGAGAATCCTGTCTTCATTCAATCTGATAACCAGCGGTTCGGTGTACTCGTAAATATCGACATCTTCCGACTGGTAACCGATAAAACTTACCGTCAACCCGACCGGTAACGATTTCACTGTAACGGTAAATGCACCGTCCACATCAGTAACCGAACCGGTGTTTTCTTCCTTAAGCAGAACGCTTGCACCGATAATGGCCTCTCCCGTTCGTGCATCAAACACTTTTCCCTCTATCTTCGTGCCGTTTTGCTGTGCAAATATCGGAAGAGAGAAAAAAACATAAAAAATACTATACCATAATATATGGCATTTGATTTTCCGGAAATTTTTTTTTACTTTTGCCACGATTTTGAATTTTTTAAGTTGTGTCCTCTCAATACCTGTTTGCAATATGGTTGAGAGGGCACTTTTTATTAATATTTTTCCAATGCAAAGGTACGCGGAGTAGCTTTTACGGGAAATACCGTTTTTATGGTATTTTTGCTCAGCCCCGGAAAGCGGCGACCGTGTCGACGAAGCGCGACAGTTCGTCCTCGCCATGCGCGGCGGACAGGAAATGAGCTTCGAAAGGCGAGGGAGAGATATAAAAATCGTGTGCAAGCATATACCGGAAGAAGCGGGCGAACCGTTCGCGGTCAGCCTTTTTTGCGTCGTCGAACGAATGCACCCGGTCTACGCCGAAAAACAGCGTAAACATGCTGCCCGTGCTGTTCAGGACGGCGTCTTTGTCGCGGATGCTTTCCCGAAGCGCCGACAGAAAGGCGTCGCTTTTTGTTTCCAGACGCCGGTAGAAGCCGTCGCCGGACAGTACGCGGAGCGTTTCTATGCCGGCGCACATGGCCACGGGATTGCCCGAGAGCGTGCCGGCCTGATACACTTCGCCGTCGGGGGCGAGCAGCGCCATGATGTCCGCCCGTCCGCCGAAAGCGGCTGCGGGAAATCCGCCGCCGACGATCTTGCCCACCGTCGTGAGGTCGGGCGTGAGGCCAAACAGTTGCTGCGCTCCGCCGGCGGAGAGCCGGAAGCCGGTAATGACCTCGTCGAAAACGAGCAGTGCACCGTATTGGAGCGTGATTTCGCGCAGACGGGAGAGGAAGCCGTCGCCGGGCAGTACGACGCCCATGTTGGCCGGTACGGGTTCGACGATTATGGCTGCAATGCGGTCGCCCTTTGTGCGGAAGAGGCAGTCGACGGCGTCGATGTCGTTGAACGGCAGGCTGACGGTCAAGGCTGCGAAGCTGTCCGGCACGCCGGCCGAAGACGATTTCCCAAGCGAAGCCACGCCCGAGCCGGCCGAGACAAGAAGGTGGTCGGCATGGCCGTGATAGCATCCGTCGAACTTGACGATCAGGTCGCGCCCCGTATATCCGCGGGCGAGCCGCACGGCGCTCATCACGGCTTCGGTGCCGGAGTTGACGAAGCGCAGTTTTTCCATGCTTGGGATGTGGCTGTTGACGAGCCGGGCAAGCGTTGTTTCGTGTACGGTAGGAATGCCGTAGCTTGTGCCGCGTGCGACGGCCTGCTGCACGGCGCCGGCTACGGACGGATGATTGTATCCGAGGATGAAGACGCCCCACGAGAGGCAGAAGTCGGTAAAGCAGTTTCCGTCGATGTCGAAAATCCGGACGCCGTCGGCGCGTTCGACAAAGAGCGGCGTTTCGCCGACAGCCCGTAATGCCCGGACGGGGCTGTTTACGCCGCCGGGTATACGGTCTATGGCTTCGAGCCATGCCTGCCGCGAGGCTGTCCGGTCAGGATTCATGCACGTTGTGAAGCGCCGGAGTTGAACGGCTTAAGCTATGACAGCGCTGATGATCGTTTCGTTCCACGGGCCGGGCTGGTTGCGCGAGTTGACCCAGCGGAAGCGGTAGTATACAACTTTCCCCACGTCGGAGAGCGGATAGGTGATAGTGAGGGGCGAGCGCGTCGAGAAGTTGGCATAGCCCCATTCGCTGTCGCTCATCGGCTGGCCGCCGCCTATTTTGTACCATACTTCGAATCCGTGCACCTGTGGCGGTTTTGTACGGCCGGTCAGTTTTCCGTCCCTTACGTGAATGATATGCCGCAGATGTACGGAGAAATCTATTTCGCCTATCGGCATCTCGGTCGGGATACGAGGCGGCGTGGGTTTCGTGTCGTGGATGGGGAGACCCATGTTTTCGCGGTCGCTGTTTGTGACAGCCGAGTTGAAGATCAGATGTTCTTTCACGAACTGGCGTATGGCCTGTTTTAGCTTGTCGCGCGTTTCGTTTTTCTCAAGCACGTCGACTTTGCCGCGATTCGGCTCCTGAGCCTTGTTGTATGCCGCGACGTATGCATTGAGCAGGGTCTGAATGGGTTCGAACGCAGCTTCGCTTATGCCCCATGCCACCAGATGCAGCTTTACGTAGACGATGAGATTTTGCCCCCATTCCAGGAATTTTCCGTCCTGACGCGGAATGTAATCAGATTTTGCCATAGTTAATTAATTATTTGATGTTTAATAATTGTTTTATTTTTAACAGATTAAATGCTGTATACCGTTTGCCTGTACCGGATTTTTAACTGTGCCAACCAGAGTTTGGTTGACTCCAACCAAAGTTTCGTTGTCTCCAACCAATGTTTGGTTGACTCCAACCAAAGTTTCGTTGTCTCCAACCAATGTTTGGTTGACTCCAACCAAAGTCTCGTTGTCTCCAACCAATGTTTGGTTGACTCCAACCAAAGTCTCGTTGACTCCAACCAATGTTTGGTTGTCTCCAACCAAAGTCTCGTTGACTCCAACTAAGGTTTGGTTGTGCACTGCAGAAGCCCTGCAGTGCACATCCGCAACCTGAATGAAAGTATGTATAAATATGAAGTACTTGCCAGAATATTTAGAGGTAAAGCGGCCTGTGTACGGGAGAGATTCCCGAATAGAGGGTATCGCTGTATGTTGTAATTTATATTCCATTTAAATCAAGAATTGTTCACGCGGCAAATTTAACTGATAATTTTATAATCACAAAAAATATCCATACTTTTTTTTGAAATAATCAATAACCAGGGCAAATTTTATGTATTTTTATATTTTGTCTATGTTTGTGAAGTTTTTTAAGACCTGTGCGCGGTGATACTGCCATTCATTGAAACGGGCAATTTCTTCTTCGATAATGCGTTCGGCATGAATAATTTCTTCGTGCCGCAGGGCGATGTTTTTCCGTGCATGGCGCTCGATGTCTTCGAGATTGTAGAGTTTTATATTTTGCATTGCCGCGATGCTTTCTTCAATGTCGCGTGGGAAGGCGAGGTCGAAGATAAGCATGTCGCGACCGGCGGGGATGTCGGAGCGGCGTATAACAAGATGTGGCGCGGAGGTGGCGCTTATCAGGACGTCGGTGAAGTCCATTATCGCGCGCTTGTTTGCGAGGCTCATAGCTGTGCCGCCGTATTGTCGTGCCAGCGCCGTTGCCTTTTCGAGGTTACGGTTTGAGAGGAATATATTGGCGGCCTGTCGTGCGACGAGGTATTTGAGTATGTCTTCCGTCAGTTTGTTGACGCCGATGAGGGTAACGATTTTCTTTTTAAGGTCGATTTTTTCGTTTTTAAGCATATCTGCTGTTATCTGGCTGTGCGAGACGGCGCCTTCGGCGATGCGTGTTTCCGTGCGTACGCGCTTGCCGGCGTGCATGGCCGACTGGAAGAGGCGATTGAGCGCGGGTGAGAGACGGTAGCGTACGATGGCATCGCAGTAGGCCGATTTGAGCTGTCCCTGGATGGCGCGTTCGCCTGTGAGCGAGGATTCAAGCCCGGCTGCTACACGGTAGAGGTGGCGCAGTATGCGTTCGGGGACATCGCCTTCGCCCCAGTACATTTCGATGCGGTTGCAGGTGGCGAGCATGACATGCGGCAGAGCGCTGTCGGGCGCAACGGTGTGTGCAAGCCGTTCGCGCGTCTCGAGGTCGTATGCTGAGTTATTGATCAGACGGCAGTTTATCATCTTTGTCGATATTGATCAGTCCTTCTTCGATAAGTTGCCGTATGCGGTCGCGGATGCGTATTGAACGTCGGACGTCGCGGGCGTCCGACGAGACGGCGACGGTTATGTTTTCATGTTTATAAATGGCCGGCGAAATGAAATCGCACAGCGCGGGGCTGTCGCAAACGCTTGCGGGGATGCCGCGCTGTGCGGCGTCGCGGCGGATAAGGGCGTTCAGTTCGCCGTCGTCCGTACATGCGTATACGAGAAAAAAGCCTTCGAGGTCGTCTGCGCAGTACGTTTTCCGTACGGTGCGGCATGGCAGCAGGCTAAAGTCTTCGTGAAACTGCGGCGAGATGACGGTGATACCGTGCGTGAAACGGGTGAGCAGGGCGGTCTTGTGCAGCGCGGTGCGCCCGCCGCCGACAACAAGCAGTCGGCGGCCGGCGATGCGGAGCGATACGGGCATAAAATCGGGAAATCTGTCGGACATATATTTAAAATTCAAAGATTCGAAATTCAAAGATTCAAAGATTAGACTTGCGAAATTACGTCGCGCGCAGTATGGAAACTGCGTGCAAAGTCACGTGCATAGTACGAAATGATATAATTTGCACCGGCGCGTTTTATCGCCGTGAGTGCTTCGAAGAAGATGCGACGTTCGTCGAAGTATCCCTGTGCGGCGCCGTTTTTGAGCATCGAGTATTCGCCGGAAACCTGATAGGCAACCAGTGTGTGTGCGGGAAAACGGACTGATGCGCGGTTAAGGATGTCGAGGTATGGCATGGCGGGCTTGACCATAATCCAGTCGGCGCCTTCGTCGATGTCGGCAGCTATTTCGTCCAGTCCCTGGTTTCTTGTGCGGAAATCCATCTGGTATGTTTTTCTGTCGCCAAAGGCGGGCGCCGAACCTGCTGCGTCGCGGAAAGGTCCGTAGAAGGATGAGGCGTATTTGGCGGAGTAGGCGAGAATTTTCGCATCGAGCCTTTCGCTGTCCAGATGTCGCCGTATGGCGTCGACCTGGCCGTCCATCATGGCCGAGGGCGCTACGAAATCGGCTCCGGCGGCAGCGTGCAGTCCGGCCATCCGTGCAAGCAGAGGCAGCGTGGAGTCGTTGTCTACGTCGTGGCCGCAGAGCAGTCCACAGTGGCCGTGAGAGGTGTATTCGCACAGGCAGATGTCGGTGAAGACTGCGACCTGCGGAAATCGCGACTTGACGGCCTGCACGGCGCGGCATACGAGGCTGTCGGGCGTCAGGGCGGCGCTTCCGCGGTCGTCCTTGTCGCGGTCATCGATTACGCCGAAGAGCAGTATCCTGTCGATGCCGGCGGCGAGCAGGTCTTCGACGTCGTCGACCAGCGTATCTGTCGAGAAGCGGTATACGCCTTTCATCGAGGCGATTTCCTGCCTGCGTCCCTTGCCTTCGACAACGAAATACGGATATATGAAATCGGATGGCGCAAGGTGCACGTCGGCATGGAGATCGCGCACTTCAGGTGATGTCCGGTATGTTCTGAAACGTTTCATTGAGTATATGTTTTAGTGTGTTAAGCGTTGTTTTTCCCCTGGCAGCCAGCAGCGTTTCCGGCGGGAGTTCCCCGTACAGCCGCATAAAGGCTTCGACGCATGAGGGAGACGAAAAGATGATCCGGTGGAAATGCGACAGATCGACTGTCTTCGCCTCCCCGTCCGGCGTATTTCTGTATACGGGCAAATCCGTTACGCTGTTCCCACATGCGGCAAGCGCATCAGGCAGATGCTTCAGTCCTCTGTCGGAACGCGGCAGCAGGATATGCAGGCCGGAAAGACGCGATTCGACAAAATGGCGTATCAGCCCTTCGGCAGAGCCTGTGGACGATTCAACGTCGGGACGGAGATGGTGTTTGTACAGTTCGGCAGAGGTTGTCCTGCCCGTAGATGCGATTCGGATGGATGCCATCGCGCGGATGTCAAATCTCGTTTCGTCGAGCAGTTCAAAAAAATAACGTACACCGTAGCGGCTTGTGAAGACAATCCAGTCGAAGGTTTTCAGTCCTTCCAGCAGAATTTGTCCGAGCGCCGGATTATTCTGTTTTTGTATTTTTATTAAAGGAATGTGGACGGCGCGACCGTGGGCGGCATGTTTTTCGTACGCGGTGCCGGTGACAAGCGTATTTTGCATGACTGCCTTTCCGCTTTCGAACGAAACGGTCTTTCCGACTGCTACGAGAATCGGCGACGGATACTTGACTGCCGAGAACTGCAACTCGCCCAGCGACGAAAAGAAGACTTTCTGGTTCGGAAGCGAGACGTTGCAGGCAAGCGCGACGGGGGTATCCCGGCAGTAGCCCTCGTCGAGCAGCTTCGCGGCGATATCCGAAATGTGCGCGCCTCCCATATAATATATTAATGTATCGACATTGGCCGGAACGGGCGCGTCCTTGCCGGCATGTCCCGAGACGAAAGCTACGGACGAGGAGACGCCTCTGTGCGTGAGGGGTATATGCGTGCAGGCGGCCAGCGCGATGCCGGATGTGATGCCGGGAATCACGTCCGTTTCCACAAAACGACTCTGGAGGAAGTCGAGTTCTTCGCGTCCGTGTGCAAAGATCATCGGATCGCCGCCTTTGAGCCTCACGACGCGCCGGCCTGCAGTGGCCGACCGGTAGAGTAGTTCGTGGATTTCCTGCTGCGAATGGCTGTGCCGGTCTTTCCGCTTGCCGACATATACTTTTTCGGCGCCGTAGGTATCAAGGAAATGACGGTCTGTCAGATCGTCGTAAAAAATGATGTCTGCGCCGGCCATTGCCCTGTCGCCTCCAATCGTGAGCAGATCGGGATTGCCCGGGCCGAAGCCGACGAGCGTAACTTTGCCATACAGACGCCGCACGTCGAAGGGTGCAAAGCGTTTTTTCAGTTCCGTATCACCCGCCCGTCCTGCGACGGCAAGATGTCCCTGCAAGTCGTGCGTCCTGAAGGGAAGTATTTCTGCAATGCGATGATGCAGATTCAGGCGGTGCAGGGCGCAGGTGGCGACGATCAGGGCGTCGATGCATCCGCTGTCGGCCTGCGCGATACGCTCTTCTATCGTTCCACGTATATCCGTGACAGTCAAGTCCGAACGGAGGTTGAGCAGTTCCGACCTGCGGACAGCCGAGCTTGTGCCGACCCGTGCGCCGGCCGGAAGCTGTGCGAGCGTCAGGCCGTCACGACTTACCAGCGAATCGGTTTTGTCTGTCGCCGCAAAAAGGGCAAACAGTTCAAGCCCGGCGGGTAGGGGATAGGGCAGGTCTTTTGCGGAATGGATAGCGATGTCGGCCTTGCCTGCGAGAAGCATTTCGTCTAATTCGCGCGTGAAAAAATCTGCGGCGACATTGTCCGTCAGCGGGATATGTTTGTTTCTGTCGCCAACCGATTCTATTGCGATCAAGCTATATTCCATCTCCGGCAGGAACGAGAAGACTTCCCTCACCTGCGCGAGCGACAGGGCGCTGCTCCGCGCTACAACTCTCGGTTTACGGTGCATATCATATTGATTTGCGGTGCGTTCAACTTTTAATTATTTCAATTTTCGCTTCCTCCACTGTCCCTCTCACGATTGAAAACGCCTTTATGTCCGGCTCCGGATTCATCAGCGAGACGATGATGTAGATTATATCCGGGTCGAGGGCCAGCCGTATGTCTTCGTCCGAAGGGCGTGCCGGCGAAGCGGGATGGCTGTGATAGCTGGCAAGGATGCGCCGGCTGTCGGCACGGGCAATTTTCAGAACGCAAAACTGTTCCCTCGGATCGAGAGCAAAATGAACGGGGCTGTGGTCGATGTTCGTCAGGGCGTGCTGTTGCAGCGCTGTGTCGCCGCTGCCTGTGAGCAGTCCGCAGGCTTCGTTCGGCAGTTCGTCCTGTGCATGTTCGAATATCGCGGCGATGATGTGTTGCGGGATTCGTATTGTCTTCATTTTCGTTTCAGTTCACATGTGGCCTGCGCGGATTCCTCCAGTCCGGTGATGACGGGATGCGCGCCGCAGACGGGACAGCTGGGGTTTCGTTTGAATGAGACGGTTCTGAAATTCATCGTCCTGGCGTTGAATGTCAGCAGTCTGTCCGTCAGGAGTTCGCCTGCTCCTGTGAAAAATTTCAGGACTTCGGCTGCCTGTATGGCTCCCAGCATTCCGGCGATGGCTCCCAGTACGCCGGCCTGTGCGCATGAGGGGACGGCGTTGGGCGGCGGCGGACTGTGGAATGCACAGCGATAGCAGGCCGTTCCGGGCAGGTGCGTAAAGGTTTGCCCGTCGAACCGCAGGATGCCGCCGTGCGAAAAGGGCTTGCCGGCCAGCACGCAGGCGTCGTTTATAAGGAATTTGGCGGGGAAATTGTCGGTGCCGTCTATCACGAAATCGTAGTCGCGGATGATGTCGAAGGCATTGTCGGCCGTGAAAAGGCTGTGGTGCGTTACCACATTCACGTCGGGGTTCAGGCGGTTGATTTTTTCTTTGGCGGACAGTACTTTGGGTTTGCCGACATCGGGCGTGAAGTGGATAACCTGCCGCTGAAGGTTGCTCAGATCAACCGTGTCGCCGTCGATGACGCCCAGCGTGCCCACGCCTGCCGCCGCAAGGTATAGCAGCACGGGGGCGCCCAGTCCACCCGCGCCGACGACGAGCGCCCGGCCGCGGCTGATCCGCTCCTGCCCCTCGACGCCGACGTCGCTCAAGAGGATGTGCCGGCTGTATCGTTCGACCTGTTCGGCTGTGAAATCCATCATCGACCCCCTCCCATGAAATAAAGAATGTCTACTTCGTCGCCTTCGCTGACGGCGGCGCTGTCGAAACGCTCGCGGAGTACGAACTCGCCGTTGATTTGAACCGATACCATCTCCGGCTGCAATATTTGATTCTGCTTCAGCAAATCGCCCAGCAACAGCGGAAAGACGGCTTCCTGCGTCTCGCCGTTTACTTTTATTTTTCCCATTGTGTTTCTATTTTTTTCTGATTACTAATTTCCAGTAGTTTCCCGTCTGCTCCTGTTCCAGTATTTCGTGTCCTTCGCCGCGCACCGAGCCGGGGACGTTTTCTATCGGCTGCCCGTCGTCCAGCCAGATTTCGAGCGCTTCGCCCGACTGCATCGGCGCCAGCAGGATTTTGGTCTGCACAAAGTTCATCGGACATGCCACGCCGCGCAGATCCTTAAATTTGTGTGCGCGGACTGACGGTTCCTGCGTCTCCGGCACACGGGCGGCTTGCGGCAGGCTGTATTCCACGCGCTTGAATTGCAGGGAATCGTCCATGTTGCGATACAGTTCGGCGACGGCGTCCGCCAGCGCGAAGACTTCGGCCTGCCGCCGGACGAAATCGTACTCCGGGTTGTCGCGCGCAGTGACAACGATTTCGCGAAACGAGTCGTCGACAAATCCGAAGTCGATGAAATTTCTGATAAACAGGTTGAAAACGTCGTCGCGCGATTTAGGCTCCGCACCGCGCGTCACGAGCAACATGCGCGAGGCTGCAAACACGATCCCGTACAGCAGGTGACTGGCCTGCTGCGCGTCCGGCACGGTTTCCAGCGCCGCCCTGTTTGCGAGGATGCTGTTTTGATCCACGTCGATCATGTCGAACAGTCCGGCCGAACATTCAGCTGCGCCACGGTCGACGACGCTGAACAGCGTGTCTGCTCCCCAATCGAAATAGTAGTTCTTATCGTCTTCGAAAGAGGGCACGCGCCTGTATTCGTCGAGCAGACGGAGCGTTTCCGTCCGGCCTTCCGTTTCCAGATAGTCCGTCAGCGTGCCTTCCGCCGTGTCGAGATACGATTTCAGCAGACGGCGCACAAATGCGGGGACATCCCGCGCGCTGATGTTCCCTACCGGCTCGGACAGACGCGGCGAACGGTCGCGACGGGCGGCCAGCCAGACTTGATAGCCGGGGTATATGCGGTCGTTGCGGAGTATTTTTCCCGAGAAACCGATGTCTGCCCAGAACTGCTGGCCGCAGGAATTGGGACATCCCGAGATGTGAATCTTTACCGTGGAGAGCCTGTCCATATCAAGGTCGCTGCGCAGCAATTCCTTGCGTACGGCGTTCGCCAGGCCTTTGGATAATCCGATTCCCAGGCGGCATGTGTCCGCCCCGGTACATGAGACAATCCGGCCGGTCAGCACAGGCGAATGGATTTCGGGCACAAAGGTGTTCAATATTTCGTAGATTTCGGGAAGCGCGACCGCCGGGATGTTGCGCAGACGGATGCCCTGCGAATTGGTGAAGCGAATCGTATGTTTCCCGAAGCGGGCGATGAACGCCGTCAGCGCCCGGATGCCCGCGACCGTCTTTTCGTCGTCTATCCGTATGTCTCCCCGCAAAACAGGGATCGATATGCTGCAATATCCGTCCTGCTTCTGTGCGGCGACATACCGTTTCTTCCATAGTTCAAACGCGCTATCGGGTGCAGTTACGGCCGGCGACGTGCAGTCGAAAGGAGGCCTTTGCGCTTCGACGGCGGGCAGCGTCCAGGGGGATGCTGTTCGGCGGGCTTCGTCGCAATATTCCCTGATAAGGCGGAGGGTCTCGGCTTCGCCCAGCCGGTAGAATATATAACGCAGGCGCGCCTTGTGTTTGTTCTTGCGGTTGCCGTGTTCGGAGAAGAATTTTTTCAGCGCCTCGGCTACGATGTGGATTTCGCCGTCGGGGATAAAGTCGAACAGTATCCATCCCACAGTGGGTTTGGAACCGCCTCCTCCGCCGACGTATACCTGAAATCCTTTCTCGCCGTCCCTGATTTTGGCCGCAAAGCCGATGTCGTTGATGGCGGCGTAGCCCGTCTGCCCGTCGCCGGACGAAAAAGCAATTTTCATCTTGCGCGGGAGCAGGTAAGAGTCCGCCTCGGAAATAAGCCTCGTAGTCAGTTCCATGGCATAGGGCGTTGTGTCGAAGGCTTCGCCGGCCGAAATTTCGCTCTCCTCGGAAACCATGATATTCCGGACGGTATTCCCGCCGCCGCCTTTCGTGCCGAGTCCGATTCTCTGCAATTCCTGCAAAACGGGTTCCACTTCGTGCAGCGACAGATTTTGTATCTGGATCTCCTGCCGTGTAGTAATGTGCAGCAGGTCTGATCCGTGATTTCGGGCTGTCTCTACGACTTCGCGAAACTGTTCGGGATGAATGACGCCGCCCGTCGCCCGTATGCGCGCCATGTAAACTTCATCTTTCCGCTGCTCGTAAATGCCCATAGGCACACGAAAGGCCTTGAACTGAACGGCGGAGATTTTCTTCTCCTGGTATTCGCCCGCCAAAGTCGCCAGTCGCGCTATGTCGTCGCTTAATGTCTCCGGTAGCCTGTACATTCCGTTATATTATGGATTAATAAATGCCTGTTTTTACTGTTTCTTCTTCCGACGGCAAAAGTAGGCTGTCTTCCGCTGCCGTCAAATACCATTATCGTGGTATATTTGCCGGTTCGGGTGAAATTTGCATAATTTCAAAATTTGCAGGATATACATGTTCATTATATGAAAAAGATAAACGTCTGTTTTTTACATTATTGTTTCTATATCCGCTGACAGGTTGCAATGAAAAGCTTGGATACGTTCAGGAGCCTTGTTGAAAACTATTTTATGTATCATACGGAAAAATATCATACCTTTGACACCCATAAAGTATAACTATGGAACCTTTTGTTCATTTACACGTACATACGCAATATTCGCTTTTGGACGGGCAAGCATCCATCAATGCGCTCGTCGAAAAGGCGCAGAAAGACGGCATGCGCGCCATGGCGGTGACCGATCATGGAAACATGTTCGGCATCAAGGAGTTTTATAATAAGGTAAAAAAGGTAAACAGCAAATACACAAGCGTCGTCAAGGACTGTGAGAAAGAGCTTGAAAAACTTTCGGAGAAAGAGAACCCTGCTCCCGAAGAACAGGAACAGATACGGAATCTCACCGAAAAAATACGCGAAAGCAAAAGCCACCTGTTCAAAGCTATTCTGGGATGCGAATGTTATTGCGCCCGCAACGGCATGGGAAACAAGACTGAAAAGGAAGACCTCGGCGGATGGCACCTGATTGTGCTGGCAAAAACGCTGAAAGGATACAAAAACCTGATTAAGATGGTATCCCTGTCGTGGACGGAAGGATTTTACCGCAATCCGCGTATTGACAAGTGTTTGCTGGAAAAGTATCACGAAGACCTTATCGTCTGTTCCGCCTGTCTGGGAGGCGAAGTCCCCCAGTTTATCATGAAAGGGCAAATCGAAAAGGCCGAAGAATCGATGCTCTGGTTTAAAAACCTTTTTGGCGACGACTATTATCTCGAACTGCAGCGCCATCAGACGGACGACCCGAATGTAGACAGGGAAATCTATCCCAAACAGATGGAAGTCAACGATGTTCTCATCGATCTGGCTCGTAAACACAACATCAAGCTGATAGCCACGAACGACGTCCACTTCGTCGATGCCGAAAATGCCGAAGCGCACGACCGGCTGATTTGTCTCAGCACGCAAAAAGACCTGAACGACCCCAACCGCTTGCGCTACACCAAGCAGGAATGGATGAAAACTACGGCGGAGATGAACGCCATCTTTGCCGATATCCCCGAAGCGCTCGTTAACACGCTGGAAATTGCAGACAAAGTAGAGGCCTATTCCATCGATTCGGACGCGCTGATGCCGTTTTTCCAGATTGACCCCTCGTTTGCGACGGAAGAAGAATACAGAAACAAATTCACGGAAGCCGAATTAATCGAAGAATTTGGCGAAAAAAACTACGTCCGGCTGGGCGGGTATGACAAAGTTATCCGTATCAAACTCGAAGCCGACTACCTTACACATCTGACGATGCAGCACGCCGGCGAACGGTACGGTGACAATATCGAAGGCGAACTCAAAGAGCGTATCGACTTCGAACTGAACACAATGAAAACAATGGGCTATCCGGGATACTTTCTTATCGTGCAGGATTTTATATCCGCTGCCCGCAAAATGGGTGTCTCGGTCGGTCCGGGACGCGGCTCAGCTGCCGGTTCGGTTGTCGCCTATTGCCTTGGCATCACCAATATAGACCCGATAAAATACGATCTTCTGTTCGAACGTTTCCTCAACCCCGACCGAATCTCCATGCCCGACATCGACATCGATTTCGACGACGACGGACGGGGGAAAGTAATAGAATGGGTAACGGACAAATACGGCCGGAACCGTGTGGCGCGTATCGTTACCTACGGCACAATGGCAGCTAAAATGGCTATCAAGGATGTCGCCCGTGTGGAAAAACTGCCATTGAGCGAAGCCAACAGGCTGGCCAAGTTAGTGCCCGACAAAATACCGGACAAGAAACTGACGATCGAAAACGCAATCAATTATGTGCCCGAACTCAGAACTGCCGCCGAAAGTACCGACCCGCTCATGCACAATACGCTGAAATATGCACGAATGCTGGAAGGGAACGTCCGCAATACAGGCGTGCACGCCTGCGGACTCATCATCGGACAGCAGGATATTTCGGACATCGTACCCGTCAGTACCGCCGAAGACAAGGAAACAGGCAATACGATACTCGTCACCCAATACGAAGGTTCGGTGATCGAAGATACAGGACTGATAAAGATGGACTTTCTTGGACTTAAAAACCTTTCCATCATCAAGGAAGCCATCGACAATATTGCGCAAACGACGGGAGAACGTATTGACATCGATCATATTAATATGGAAGATAAAAGGACGTACGAACTTTTCTGTCAGGGCAGAACGACCGCTATCTTCCAGTTTGAATCCGTCGGAATGCAGAAATGCCTGAAAGAACTTAAGCCCAGCAAATTCGAAGACCTCATCGCGATGAACGCACTCTACAGACCGGGGCCGATGGACAATATTCCATCATTCATCGCCCGAAAACACGGAGAAGAGAAAATCGTTTACGACATCCCCGAAATGGAAAAATATCTCGAAGATACATACGGGATTACAGTCTATCAGGAACAGGTGATGCTCCTCTCGCGCCTGCTGGCGAACTTCACCCGCGGCGAAAGCGACACCCTCCGCAAAGCAATGGGCAAGAAACTGATTGATAAGATGAACGAGCTGAAAGACAAATTCATCTCAGGCGGAAAAGCCAACGGACACAAGCAAGAGATACTGGAGAAGATATGGAAAGACTGGGAAAAATTCGCGTCCTACGCTTTCAATAAAAGCCATGCCACGTGCTATTCGTGGATAGCCTACCAGACCGCTTACCTGAAAGCCAATTATCCGTCCGAATACATGGCTGCCGTACTGAGCCGCAACCATACGAACATCAAGGAGGTAACGAAAGTCATGGACGAATGTAAAGCCATGGGCATACAAGTGCTGGGGCCGGACATCAACGAGTCGATGCTCGGATTCAGCGTGAATGCGAAAGGCGATATCCGTTTCGGAATGGCCGCCATCAAGGGCGTCGGCGAAAGCACTTCACTCAGCATACTGGAAGTACGCCGGAAAGACGGGCCTTTCAAGAATATCTATGACTTCGTAGAAAGGGTCAATCTGCTCTACTGCAACAAGAAATCTATCGAATCGCTGGCGCTTGCAGGCGCGTTTGACAACTTCAACATACAGCGGGAACCTTTTGTGACGCCGGATGCAAAGGGCGAAACGTTTTCCGAAGTCCTTGTCCGTTACGGAAACAAATATCAGCTGGACAGGAAGGTGATGACTAATTCGCTCTTCGGCGGTTTCGACAGCGTGGAAATCGCAAAACCCGTCATGCCCGTGTACCCGGCGTGGGGCAATCTCGAACGCCTTAATAGGGAAAAGGAACTGATAGGAATCTACCTCTCCGCACATCCTTTGGACGATTACCGCATCATCCTCACGTATGTATGCAACATTGGCATGGCGGAAATCGGCGATTTGGAAGCCTTGAAAGGCAGAGACCTGCTGTTTGGAGGCATTGTCACCAGCTCGCGCGAGGGAACGGCCAAAAACGGCAAACGGTACATGATCCTCAAAATCGAAGACTTTACCGGAAGCAACGAAATCCCCCTCTTCGGAAACGATTACCTCGAATACAGCAAATATGGCAAACCGGACATGTATCTGCTTATCAGCGCCTCCGTACACGCTCACCGATGGCGCGACACAGGGGTGGAACTTCATATAAACTCCATCCGCCTGCTTCAGGATGTGAAAAACTCGCTGATCAACAGGATAAACATCTCCATGCCCATCCATACGATGGACAAAAAGGTTATCAACGAATTATCCGTGTTAATCAAACGCCATCCGGGCGAGACACATCTGTATTTCAGAGTGATAGACGACGAGAACAACGTTACGCTCAACCTTTTTTCGCGCAGCGTTCGCACGGAGGTGACGCAGTCTCTGATTAATTTCATCAACGAATCGGACTATATGGATTTTACAATTAACTGAATATTATTTATTAACTTAAAACAGCAATTATGGCATTAACAGTAACAGACAGCAATTTTGAAGAATTATTGAGCGACGGCAAGCCGCTGGTAGTTGATTTTTGGGCAGAATGGTGCGGCCCCTGCCGGATGCTTTCTCCCATCATCGAAGAACTGGCTTCGGAATACGCCGGGCGCGTGAACATCGGGAAAATAGACGTCGACAACAACAACGAGATAGTCGCCCAGTTCGGAATACGCAACATCCCTACCATTCTGCTTTTCAAAAACAGAGAACTGGCAGACAAATGTGTGGGCGCATTGTCGAAAGCCTCCCTGGTCGAAAAAATCGAGAAATTGCTTTGAGGCGGAGGGATTTAAACCCTGTCCTGCCCCGCATCCGGACGAGTTCCCCGACATAATTTTACCCGGCTCTTGAAACGAAAGCATCCCATCGAGACACTGATAGCGCAGGGCGAGCATCAGCAACTGGACTTCAAGTTTGAAGTGAATGATTGCCGCAAGATTGCACGTACGCTGAGCGCTTTTGCCAATACGGACGGCGGACGGCTGCTGATCGGCGTCAAGGATAACGGACATATCACCGGAGTTCAGGGCGACGAAGAGTATTACATGATCGAAGCGGCGGTGAGGCTGTATACGAAACCGTGCGTTCCGTTTTCGGCCAGACGGTGGGATGTGAACGGCAGGAGCGTGCTGGAAGTATGCGTGCCGTCGAGCGCAGACAGGCCTCATCTGGCGCCATGCAGAGACGGCGTTTACTGCGCATACATCCGTGTGGCCGACGAAAACATGCCGGCCGATGAGGTGCTGCTCCTGTCGTGGAAAAAACAGAGCAATCCGGCCGGCACGCTGCTGAAACTCAGCCGGCCGGTAGAAAAGCTACTGCGCTATCTTGATACGCATCCCTCGATTCACATCACACAGTTTTGCCGGCTGGCGCACATCCGGCACGCCACGGCGCGGAACATTCTGAGCGATCTGGTGGCCATCGGCTCGCTGCGATACGTGATTGGCGAACACGGCATTCGCTACGAACGCAGCCCGTCCTGAATATCCCGTCCGAACGTGACTTGAACCTGTGGGGAAAATTTTGTTCGCATCCTGTATTTTTAACAAATGAAATTTACAAGTTAATAAAACAAGTTGGTGGTGTCATAAATTATCAGAACAAATTATTGCCATACGTTCCAGTTTTGTAATAATACTTTTCGATGTACATCCCAATTACATTATCATGTATCTGTTCATTCGAGAATCTGTGTTTGAGCGTTTGTAACGACGACGATACGGTTTCAACCATACCGGCTTGCATACAAAACTTAGGCTCAATGTTTCAACCGGGTTGGCGTAGCCATCAAATACAATATTATCGAAACCTGTCAGTTCCGACGGAGTGACTCCCTCTTTTCACGCATCTCTATTACCCGACGGTCTGTATACTCTTTAGCATCCCATATCTCAAAATGCACCAATACGTGTGCCGGTACCAGCATGATGCTTACCGTCGAAAACAAACTGTCCGTACTCGGCCATTCCTGTCTCTTGCGTCCCATAATGTGTCCGT
>JAISXP010000136.1 GCA_031270465.1 Tannerella sp.
TATTTCCGTTAAGAAAAGGAATTTACAGGAGTGAGGGGTTTGGTGATGCCCGGAACTGTTACCGGCTTAACATCCGTGAAGAGAACAACTATTCGCTGCACTACAAAGATATTCTCCTGCCCGAAGGCAAATGGCAGAGAGATAAAAACGTGCTGGCGCTTTACGATGTACACCTGCAACATTCCTTCTACCTGCTGATTGACGAAAAGGGCCTGGTCAGCAAGTATCTGCCGGGAGAATATCAGGGCTGTTCGCTGTGGTACGGTCAGGAACCGTAATAAGGTTTTGCAGGAAAATAACTTGAAAGAGAAATATTTTCCGGTTCGGTAAGGTTGCCGTTGAGAAAAAAGCATATCTTTGCTGCAAAAATAATGAAAAGATGAAAAAGTTGTGTAGGTTATACGGCAAAGGCGCTGTGGTCTGTTGGCATTCCAAATTTAGGAGGGATACACCCTTATTGGTTGCAATTCCAAATGACAACCAGACAAATAGGTATTTATTCAAGTCCATATTTATATCAAATCCCATAAAGTTGAAACAATATGAAAATATTAATAATAAGTTTAGAAATGTTTGTATTCAGTTGTTTTCCCATTTATAAATGTAACTCAAATGACATAATGGAACAAACAAATAAAGATAATTTATTGTTGGACGAAACAGAGGGCGCATATCTCAATTTGAAAAAATAATCAAAAGGCTGAATGACAAACGTTAAAAACGCAATATTATTATTTGGACGTAATCCGCTACGCAGCCAGACGGTAACCTGCACCTCGTTTGAGCGTCCGTCAACCATTACCGAAAATAACTGTCATGTCCTGTCCTGATATAAGTTTACAAAACGATGAATAATGGGCATCTGCCTTTTCCTTTCGGGCATCTGCCTTTTCCTTTCGGGCATCTGCCTTTTCCTTTCGGGCATCTGCCTTTTCCCTTCGGGCATCTGCCTTTTTCCTTCGGGCATCTGCCTTTTTCCTTCGGGCATCTGCCTTTTCCTTTCGGGCATCTGCCTTTTCGTTCCGGGAAAATGTTTTTGAGTGTATTTCATTTCAAATATTGTCGCATAATAGAAGTTTTACCGCAAAGGTTACAAGCAATTAGCGTCCTTTGCGAAAACCCGGCGTCCTTTGCGGTTAACCCACATTGCAGTTCTTGCCGAAACTATTGGCTGCAATGTGGGTTAAGTTAAAAAACGACATTCCGGAATACACCCGAAAATCACGCAGCCACAGAAATGCAATTTTATTTCATATCTTTGCACTGTTTTTTCAGAAATGCATACAAAAAAGATTATGAAGCTATTCGATTTATTCAACAGAGAAAGGAAGGAAACGCTCGACAGGGGGCTTGCCAAAACAAAACAGAGCGTATTTGCCAAGCTGACGAAAGCCATTGTCGGGCGGAGCAGAATCGACGACGCCATCCTCGACGAACTGGAAGAAATACTGATCTCTTCGGACGTCGGCGTAGATACGACCCTCAAAATCATCGAACGCATCGAAAAGCGCGCCGCATCCGACAGATACGTCTCCACGGACGAACTGACAGCCATCCTGCGCGAAGAGATTGCCGCACTGCTGACCGAAAACAGAACGGAAGACATGGACGATTTCACCCTCCCCGCCGACTGCCGTCCATACGTCATCATGGTCGTAGGAGTAAACGGGGTAGGGAAGACGACGACCATTGGCAAACTGGCATACCAGTTCAGAAAAAAGGAAAAGAAAGTCTTTCTGGGCGCGGCCGACACGTTCCGCGCGGCAGCCGTCGAGCAACTGACCGTCTGGAGCGAGCGCATCGGCGTTTCTATCGTGAAACAGAAGATGGGAGCCGATCCCGCCTCGGTAGCCTACGATACGCTCAACTCGGCCAAAGCCAACAGTGCGGATGTGGTGATCATCGACACGGCCGGGCGCCTGCACAACAAAATCGGCCTGATGAACGAACTGACCAAGATAAAGCAGGTGATGAAAAAAGTCGTCCCCGACGCGCCACACGAAGTCCTGCTCGTCCTCGACGGCTCGACAGGACAGAACGCCTTCGAACAGGCACGGCAGTTTACCGCCGCAACCGAAGTCAATGCTCTGGCCATTACCAAACTGGACGGAACGGCAAAGGGTGGGGTCGTAATCGGCATATCCGACCATTTCCGTATACCCGTCAAATACATCGGGCTGGGCGAAGGCGTGGAAGACTTGCATGTCTTCAACAAAAAGGCATTTGTCGATTCCCTGTTTGGCGAATGAGAAAAAACAGAGTCGACATCATCACGCTGGGCTGCTCCAAAAACCTTGTCGATACGGAACGGCTGATGTGCCAGTTCCGCCTGAACGGATATACCGTTGCCCACGACCCGGCGAAGGTGAACGGCGAAATCGTCATCGTCAACACATGCGCCTTCATCGGCGACGCACAGGAAGAATCCGTCAACGCCATCCTTGACCTCGAAGACGCAAAACGGCGGGGCAGCATCGGCAAACTGTTCGTCATGGGATGCCTGTCCGAACGCTTCAGGGACGAGTTGCAGAAAGAACTGCCTTTCGTCGACAGGTTTTACGGCAAATTCAACTGGAAGGAACTCCTGCACGACCTCGGCAAGCCCTATCATCAGACACATGCCGCTGACCGCGTCATTACCACGCCGCCGCACTACGCCTATCTGAAAATCTCGGAAGGCTGCGACCGTACATGCGCCTACTGCTCCATTCCCTTCATCACGGGCAGGCACAGGTCGCGCCACGAAGAAGATATCCTCGACGAAGTCAGACGGCTGGTCGACAGAGGTGTGAAGGAATTTCAACTGATCGCGCAGGACCTGACGTACTACGGCATGGATCTGTATCACAAACCGTCGCTGCCCGCGCTGGTAGAAAAAATCTCGGACGTGCAGGGCGTAGAATGGATTCGCCTGCACTATGCCTATCCGTCGCACTTTCCCTTCGATTTGCTCCGTGTGATGCGCGAGCGCGACAACGTCTGCCGCTACCTCGACATCGCCCTGCAACACATCAGCGACCCGGTACTGCAGCGAATGCGCCGCAACACAAGCCGCCGCGAAACGTGGCAACTGATCGAACGGCTGCGCGACGAAGTGCCCGGCATACACCTCCGCACCACGCTGATGACAGGCTTCCCGGGCGAAACCGAACGCGATTTCGATGAATTGCTGCAATTTGTCCGCGAAGTCCGGTTCGAGCGCCTGGGCGCCTTCGCTTACAGCCACGAAAGCGGCACCTACGCCGGCGAAAACTGCTGCGACGACGTGCCCGACGACGTCAAGCGGGAACGTCTCGACTGCCTGATGCACATACAGGAAATCATCGCACGGGAACTGAACGATGAAAAAACAGGCCGCATCTATAAAACCGTCGTCGACCGCGAAGAAAGCGATTATTTCGTCGGAAGAACCGAGTTCGATTCACCCGAAGTTGACCCCGAAGTGCTGATTTCCAAAGAAAGAAGACTGAAGACAGGATGCTTCTACGATGTGGAAATCAAGTCCGCCGAAGCCTTTGAATTGTATGGTAAAATATTGAATTATCATAAAAAAAATAAACCCGCTTGCCGTATTGTGAAAAAATAACTAATATTGAGGCAAATTTCAGGCCGCCTGCCACACAAATGCCGTAGACGGGAATTGAAGGCATCGGGCGCCGGCCGAAAAACAAAAAACGAAGAAACGAATTGAACGTACATAATATGAAAGATGTAAATGTAACCGAAACATTGTCCTCTCGCCTCGACTGGGAAACAAAAGAAGTGGAAAGGATACTGGACGCCTTTGGCGCCATCGTCGGCGAAAAGCTGGCAAACAACGATGTGCTCAGCATGCACGGACTGGGGCAGTTTGAAGCCCGTAAAAAGGCAGAACGCGAATCCGTCAACCCCACCAACGGCAAACGTTACCTCATTCCTCCCAAATTGATCCCCGTGTTCAAACCCGTCTCGTCTTTTAAAACTTACCTTAAAATATTAGACAACAATGGATGAGAGATTTTCACTGTACAACATTGCAGAAATACTGTCCGAAAAGACGGGTATCAGTACGCAGGACGCGGAAAAATTCCTCGACGAACTGATCGCTGTCATCAACGAAGGAATACGGCATGACCGTTTTGTTAAGGTCAGAGGGCTTGGCGCTTTCAAAATCATACTTATGAAGGAAAGAGAGAGCGTACACGTCAATACGGGCGAACGCATCGTCATTCCCGAACACCACAAACTGGCATTTTTCCCCGAAAAAGAATTGAAAGACACGGTAAACAAACCGTTCTCGATGTTCATTCCGGAGCAGCTTCCCGACAGACCGTTATCGGAAGGCAGTCTGGTGACCGACATGCGATACGAAGGCGACGAACACGACGAAGATTTGCAAATGTTACCGGAGGAAGATACGGTACTGTTGCCTCCTCCCGTGCCGGAAAACGTGCCGCAGGAAGATGCGGACGAAGAAACCTCGCTTGTCACTCCACCGCCACCGCCGGCGCTGAAAGAAACCGTGTCGGAGGAAGATACGGTACTGCTGCCTCCTCCCGCGCCGGAAACCGTGCCGCAGGAAGATTCGGACGAAGAAACCTCGCTTGTCATTCCGCCGCCGCCTCCACAGCTGAAAGAAACCGTGCCGGAGGAAGATACGGTACTGCTGCCTCCTCCCGTGCCGGAAACCGTGTCGCAGGAAGATGCGGACGAAGAAACCTCGCTTGTCACTCCGCCGCCCCCGCCGCCGCTGAAAGAAACCGTGTCGGAGGAAGATACAGTACTGCTGCCTCCTCCCGCGCCGGAAAACGAGCCGCAGGAAGATGCGGACGAAGATACCTCGCTTGTCACTCCGCCACCTCCTCCGCCGCTGAAAGAAACCGTACCGGAGGAAGATGCGGACAGCGAAAAAACTTCGCTTGTCATTTCTCTTAATGCCGTCACGTCGCCTTCGCCGGGCATTGAAAGTGGCGGGGAAGAAACCGTCGTATCGACGCCTGAAAAAGAAGAACAGGCAATAGGCGATACACCGGAGGCGATGCCGAAAACGGGGAAAAAAGTGTTGTGGCCGCTGTTTGTCATTCTGGGTCTCCTGTTGCTGATTTTGGGTGGAGGCGTATGGTATTTGCTCTCGGACAACTATAACAGAAATACGATAATACGCGGCGAATCGTTTGTCTTGCCGGGCGATTCGGATGTAATAAGAGACGCGCAGGAAAAAGCCGAAGCGGCGATCTTGCCCGATTCGGCGGCTGCCGACTCCACGAAAACGTCGACGCCACCGCCTCCGGCCGGAAAAGAAAATGCAGGCAAAAAAGTAAATACGAAACAGGCCACACCGATAACGTCGCAGTCAGGTGACGCATCGAACGGCAACGAGATAATAGCCAAAGTGAAAATGACGCAGGGACAGCGACTGACGCTGCTCTCGCTGAAATATTACGAAAACAAGATTTTTTGGGTATACATATATGAATACAACAAGTCGAAAATAGGCGCCGACCCGAACAGGATTCCCGTCGGGATGGAAATATCGATTCCGGCAAAGCGCATTTACGGTATTGATGCCAATAATGAGGCGTCGGTCAGAAAAGCGCAACAACGGCAGGACACAATCATTTCAGGACTGAAATAAGTGTGAAGTATTAAAAATGATATATAGACAGTTAGTAATATTTAACGCCACAAAATAAAATCGTATGGCGATACGTTTTTAATTTTGCAATTCGAAAAAAACAAAAGACAGTAACATATTAAGAATTAATTAATAGCTTTATGAATCAGACAGTAGATATCAGAGAATTGAATGAACGAATAGAAAACAACAGTTCGTTCGTGAATGTGATTACGATGGGAATGAATCAGGTAATCGTAGGTCAGAAACATTTGATTGAATCGTTGTTGATAGGATTGCTTTCTGACGGACATATTCTCCTCGAAGGCGTTCCCGGACTGGCTAAGACGTTGGCAATAAAGACGCTTTCGTCGCTGATTGACGCCAAATACAGCCGTATACAGTTTACCCCAGACCTGTTGCCGGCAGACGTCATCGGCACGATGATATACAGCCAGAAAAGTGAAGAGTTTTTGGTAAAGCAGGGGCCTGTTTTCGCTAATTTTATTCTTGCGGACGAAATCAACCGTGCGCCGGCTAAGGTTCAGAGCGCACTGCTCGAGGCCATGCAGGAGCATCAGGTGACCATCGGCGAAACAACCTACAAACTGCCCGAACCGTTCCTCGTGATGGCTACGCAAAATCCCATCGAACAGGAAGGTACGTATCCGTTGCCCGAAGCGCAAGTCGACCGTTTCATGCTGAAAGTAGTTATTAATTATCCGAACAAGGAAGAAGAAAAACAAATTATCCGTCAGAACATTTCGGGCGAGACGATTACGCCCAAACCCGTTCTGGATGCGCAGAAGATTCTCGAAGCGCGCAAAATCGTCCGCGAAGTCTATCTGGACGAAAAAATCGGACGCTATATTGTCGACATCGTTTTTGCGACACGCTACCCGAATGAACATAACCTTCCCGGGCTTGCAAACATGATTGCCTTTGCGGCATCGCCCCGTGCCTCCATCAACCTTGCCGCCGCAGCCCGCGCATACGCCTTTATCAAGCGCAGGGGATATGTGATTCCCGAAGACGTGCGCACCGTGTGTCACGACGTGATGCGACACCGCATCGGGCTGAGCTACGAAGCCGAAGCCAACAACCTGACGGCCGATGAAATCGTCAGTGAAATATTAAACAAAATCGAAGTCCCTTGATAGATTTATAGTTCAAAATTCAATGATTCAGTAATTTGAATAATGGAAGCAAGTGAACTGCTAAAAAAAGTCCGACAGATTGAAATCAAGACGCGGGGGCTTTCGCGCAACGTCTTTGCCGGCCAATATCATTCCGCTTTCAAAGGCAGGGGAATGGCCTTCAGCGAAGTGCGCGAATACCAGTTTGGCGACGACGTCAGGGATATTGACTGGAACGTCACGGCCCGCTACGTGCGCCCGTATGTTAAGATTTATGAAGAAGAACGAGAATTGACCGTGGTGCTTATGATCGACGTATCCGGCAGCAAGGATTTCGGTACCGTGTCGCAGATGAAAAAAGATGTAGTCACCGAAATAGCTGCTACGCTGGCATTCTCGGCTATACAGAACAACGATAAAATCGGCGTAATCTTCTTCTCGGACAAGATAGAGAAATTCATTCCCCCGCAAAAGGGACGGCGACATATCCTGTATATCATACGCGAATTAATTGATTTTCATCCCGACGATAAAAAGACGGACATCAGTCAGGCGTTGAAATACCTGACCAATGCCATCAAAAAACGAAGTACGGCATTCCTGATTTCCGATTTCATTGATAAAAACAGTTATCAGGACGCCCTCACCATTGCCAACCGCAAACACGATGTAGTTGCCATTCAGGTATATGACGGTCGTGAAACGGAATTGCCGAAAGTCGGACTTGTCAAAATAAAGGATGCCGAGACCGGCGCCGAACGGTGGATAGACAGTTCGTCGAGACGTGTCCGCGACGCCTACAAAACGTGGTGGAACAAACGGCAGGAAGAGATGGAAAATTCGTTTAAGAAATGCCGGGTTGACGCTGTTTCGGTACGGACGGAAGACGATTACGTGAAAGCGCTGCTTACACTTTTCAGTAAACGAAATTGATGCGGTATGAAATTAAACAAACATATAATATTATGTTCCGTATTGCTGCCGGCGCTGATGTGGCAGAGCACGAAGGCCGGCGCCCTCGAAAGCCAGATCGGCGTCCGAATCGACACCGCCGAAATTCTTATCGGCGATCAGACGACGCTTTTCCTCAACATTACGACCGACAGAGGAAAAACGGTATACTGGCCTGTCCCTGCCGATACGTTAATAACCGGTGTGGAAGTATTGTCGCTCTCGACGCCGGACACTATCGACATAGGTAATAACCGGATAGAAATCAGGCAAAACATCCTAATAACCTCTTTCGATTCTGCGCTCTACCTGTTGCCGCCCTTCATGGTGATCGATAACGGAGACACGACCTACTCCGAACAGGTGGCGCTAAAAGTGTCGACCCTCCCTGCCAATACGGATGCCCCGAACGAATTTTTCGACATCAAAGGCGTCTGGAAGCCGCCGTTCGTATGGGCGGATTACTATCCGGTTATTTTGGGCATTTTGCTGGCGGTCATTCTGGCCATTGCTATTATTTATATCGTCAGGCGGCTGAAAAACAGGAAGCCGCTGATTCCTGTCCGGAAAAAGGAACCGCCTCTGCTGCCTCACGAAGAGGCCGTCAGGCGATTAGACGCCATCAAGCAGCAAAAGTTATGGCAGCAGGGGAAAAACAAGGAATACCATACGCAGGTTACGGATACCCTCCGCCATTACATTTTCAGACGCTACAGAGTTAACGCAATGGAAATGACTACAAACGAGATTCTGACCGTCCTCCGGCACGAATTTGAAACCCGTTCGGCTCACGATCCGCTACGACAAATCCTGCTGCTGGCAGACTTTGTGAAATTTGCCAAACTTCATCCGCTGCCCGACGAAAACGATTTAAGTTTGAAAAATGCATATCTGTTTGTCAACCAGACCAAACAAGTTGAGGTTGTCAAGCCGTCCGAAGAATCGCCGATACAGCAGACCGGCGACGGCGAAACGAACACTACAAATTCCGGAGGAGGGGAAACGCTATGAACAGTATAATATTTGCAAATTCAGCTTACCTGTACTTGTTGCTGTTGCTTATTCCGCTGACGGGCTGGTATGTATGGAAGATGCACAGAAATCATGCAAGCATACAGTTCTCCTCGTCGCAGGCTTTTGACGCGCCGGGGACGTCGACTTTGAAGGTCTGGCTGCGCCATTTGCCCTTTGCATTGCGTACGCTTGCCATCGCCTGCCTGATAGTGGTGCTGGCGCGACCTCAATCTACCAACAGCTGGCAAAGCTCTACGACCGAGGGTATTGACATCATGCTTACGCTGGATATTTCGGCAAGCATGCTGGCAGAAGACTTGAAACCCAACCGTCTCGAAGCTGCAAAAAACGTGGCGGCCTCGTTCATCAACGGACGGCCGACCGACAACATCGGCTTAGTCATTTTTGCCGGCGAGAGTTTTACGCAGTGCCCGCTCACGATTGACCATGCCATCCTGCTGAATTTCTTCAACGACATCAACCGGAACATGATAAGCATGTTGACAGATGGCACGGCTATCGGACTGGGACTGGCAAATGCCGTCAGCCGCATCAAGGACAGCCAGGCCAAGTCGAAAGTCATCATTCTGCTGACGGACGGCTCTAACAACAGAGGAGAAATCGCCCCCGTGACGGCTGCAGAAATAGCCAAAACTTTCGGCATCAGGGTATACACCATCGGCGTAGGAAAAAAAGGCGAAGCGCCGTATCCTTTCCAGACAGCTAATGGTGTAATTTACAGGAATGTACCTGTGGATATCGACGAAAATACGTTGCAGCAGATAGCGACTGCCACGGGCGGACAGTATTTCCGTGCAACGGACAACGCCAGCCTGCGAGACATCTACGCCGAAATTGACCGAATGGAAAAAACAAAGATAAACGTGCAGGAATACAGCAAAAAACAGGAAGAATACAAATACGCGGCGCTTATCGTGTTCGGCCTGCTGCTGCTCGAAATACTGCTCAGATATACATTATTTAGAAAGATACCGTAACAAAAAAGGAGAAAAATCATGTTTCGTTTTGCAAATCCCGAATTTCTGTATCTGCTCTCGGCACTTCCCGTGCTGATTGTATTATATATATATGTAGTCCTTGCAAACAGGAAGGCGCTCCGAAAATACGGCGAACCCGCGCTTATTTCGCAGCTGATGCCCGAAGTATCGCCCAAAAGACAGCATGCAAAATTCTGGCTGCTGTTCACTGCCATAGCTGTTACTGTTTTTGTGATTGCAGGGCCGCAGTTTGGCTCTAAGCTGGAAACTGTCAAGCGTCAGGGCATCGAAATCGTAGTCTGTTTGGATGTCTCCAATTCGATGATGGCGGAAGATATCAGACCCAACCGCCTCGAGAAAGCCAAACAGATGCTATCCATCATGACGGACGGCTTCTCGAACGACAAGGTCGGACTGATCGTCTTTGCAGGCGATGCCTTTACGCAGTTGCCGATTACGTCCGATTACATCTCCGCCAAGATGTTTCTCTCGTCCATCAATCCCTCGATGGTTTCGTCGCAGGGAACGGCGATTGAAAGAGCTATCAGCCTCGCCGAGCGTTCGTTTACGCCGAACGAAGCATCAAGCAAGGCCATTCTGATTATTACCGACGGCGAAAACCACGAAGGAGATGCCGTGAAGGCAGCAACCAATGCAGCAGAAAAAAACATCAAGATACATGTCGTAGGCATCGGCTCTCCGCAGGGCGAACCCATCCCCGTCGACGGGAACAATTTCATGAAAGACAGCGAAGGCAATACCGTAGTGACGAAACTGAACGAACAGATGTGTAAAGAGATTGCGGCCGCGGGACAGGGCATTTATGTGCGTGCCGAAAACAACAACGCAGCATTGCGTACGCTTCAGGCCGAAATAAATAAAATGGACAAGACCGAAATGGACAGCAAAGTCTATTCGGAATACGACGAACAGTTCCACGTGCTGGCATGGCTCGCTTTGGCGCTGCTGACAGTCGAACTCCTGATGCTGGAACGTAAAAACAGATTATTCAGAAAAGTGAAATTATTTTCTTAATGGATTGAAATGATGAAGATAACGCGTACGACAATTATTGGATCAGCAGCCTGCTTTCTGTGTGTTGGCATGACATTCGGACAGAAAGCCGAACGCAAGCATATCCGCGAAGGGAATAAGTTGTATAGGAACGAAAAATATACCGAAGCGGAGATTGCATATCGAAAAAGCAAGGACGTAAATCCCCGCTCGATAGAAGGTGCATACGATTTGGGAAACGCGCTGTACAGGCAGCAGAAATTTCCCGAAGCCGCCGAACAGTACAAGTCGGTGAGCGACCAGAAACAGCGTCTGATAGAGGAAGACAAAGCGAAGAATACCCTCCGCATGGCGCAGGTCTACCACAATACGGGCAATATCGGCATGAACGCTGCGCTTACAGCCCGCAACGCCGGCGATATCGGTGCGAGCAATCAGGAGTATGCCAAAAGCATCGAAGCATACAAGGCGTCGCTGCGTCTGAATCCGAAAGACGACGAAACGCGCTACAACCTCGCCCTGGCGCAAAAAATGCTTCAAAACCAGCAAAATGAAGACCAGCAGCAGCAACAGCAGGATCAACAGGACAAGCAAAACGAGGAACAGCAGCAACAACAACAACAGCAGCAGGACCAGCCTCAAAAAACGCAGGAAGAACAAAAGCAAAACGAACAAATGAGCGAAGACAATGCCCAACAGATTCTGGACGCCTTCCTGCAGGATGAAAAAGATACGCAGGAAAAAATAAAACAGGCGCAGAAACAGCAGCAGCGTCGCCGGTCGGATAAACAATGGTAAAATATAAAAGACAAGATATGAGACAACGGTTCATCTTCTTATTAATAATACTCTTATCTTTGGGTGGCACGCAACTGAAAGCGGACGACGTGGTTTTCAAAGCCTCCGCCCCCGAAGCCGTCCCCATGGGCGAACAATTCAGGCTGACTTATCAAATCAATTCCGAAGCCACAGAACTCCGTGCGCCCGACATGAACGATTTTGAAGTACTGACAGGTCCCCATTCTTCGACGAGCAGGAACATACAGATTAGCGGCAGTTCGTCAACAAGCGTATTTTCGTTGACATTCACATATATCCTGATGCCCAAAAGTGAAGGAACCTTCAATATTCCGCCCGCAACCATCAAGGTGAAAAATTCGACATACACATCCAATGCACTTGTAATAAAGGTGCTGCCTCCCAATTCCAAAACTTCCGGCGGACAAAGTCAGAGCGGCGTATCCGTCGGAAACATCACGAACGATGACCTGTTCGTCCGCATGATCGTCTCGAACAGGAACATGTACGAACAGGAAGGCATCCTCGTCACTTTCAAACTTTACGTGGCGGCCGAAGGACTGAACGAGGTAAGCATTCCGAATCTGAAATATCCTGAATTTGAAGGTTTTTTTGTGAACGACATCGACATTGGCCAGTCGCAGTGGAAACTGGAAAACTACAACGGACGGAACTACAACACCGCCGTCATGAAACAATCCATCCTGTTTCCGCAACATTCCGGAAAAATCACGATCGGAAGCGGTCGTTTCGAGGCCGTCGTACGCGTCCGGACGCAAAAGCGGGTGCGCAGTTTTTTTGACGATAGATTCTCCTATCAGGATTTCAACAAGGAACTTGTGAGCCAGCCAGTCACCATCGACGTCAAGCCGCTGCCTTCGGGCAAGCCTGCTTCGTTTTCGGGCGCGGTCGGAAACTATACGATGAAAACCACCATAAATTCCAGCCACATAAAAGCAAATGAAGCCGTTACTGTCAAAGTGGTGCTCAACGGAACAGGCAACATCAAAGTAGTCAAAAATCCCGAAGTCGTCTTTCCGAATGATTTCGACATATACGATCCCAAAGTCGACTCGAAAATCACAACGACAGCAGGTGGCACAAACGGTACGAAGACAATCGAATACATGGCGATTCCCCGATACGGGGGCGATTTTGAAATCCCGGCCGTGAAATTTTCCTATTTCGATCCACAGTCGGGAACATACAAAACCCTTAGCTCGGAATCGTTTAATTTACAGGTAGATAAAGAAGAGGGTAGGGGAGGGGAGTCCTCGCCGGTCGTATCCAATTTCAGCAACAGGCAGAACCTGAACCTCCTCGGCGAGGACATCCGCTACATCAAATTGTTGAACGTGCATTTCGTGCAGAGCAGGGATATTTTCTTCGGCTCAGTCACTTACGTCCTGTCGTATGCAGTCGTTGCCTTTCTTTTCATTCTGTTTTTCTTTATTTACCGTAAACAGGTGAAAGAGAATGCAAACATCGCTCTGGTACGGACGAAAAAAGCCAACAAAACGGCTGTGCGGCGATTGAAGGCAGCGAAAAAACTGCTCAAGGAACACAGAAAGGAAGCATTTTACGAAGAAATACTTCGCACCGTATGGGGCTATTTGAGCGACAAGTTGAATATTCCGCTTGCCGATTTGACAAGAGAAAACATCGAGGCAGAACTCTTTAAATACGGCGTAGATGAATCGCTGTCAAAAGAATATATGGATATTCTGAATGTCTGTGAATTTGCCCGTTATGCGCCGAGTCAGGTGTCGGACACCATGGATCAATTGTTCAAACAAACGGGAGATGCCATATCCAAAATGGAAAATACCATTAAAAAATGATTGATTATGAATAGTATAAAGAAACTCTTTTTGATGCTGTCCCTGCTGGCGCTGACATGTGGCCTGCCGGCGCAGGAAACCATGCTCAAGGAAGCGGAAACAGCCTATACGAATGAAGATTATACCCGGGCTGCCGAACTGTATGAAGACATCCTGAAGACTTACGGCGCTTCACCTTCGGTTTACTATAACCTGGGAAACGCCTACTACAAGGCCGGAAAGACTGCATCCGCTATCCTGAACTACGAACGCGCGTTGCTGATTAATCCGGGCGACAAGGATTTGCGTCATAATCTGACGGTTGCCAAACTTCGGACAACCGATAAGATCGAGCCGGTCGGCGAGTTTTTCCTGATAGAATGGTTCCGTACGGTGCAAAACATGTACAGTGTCGATACGTGGGCAACCATCGGTCTTGCCTGTTTCGCACTGTTCATCGGCTGCCTGGCGCTTTATTTCTTCTCCAAGCGCATGGCTCTGAAAAAGAGCGGTTTTTATGCGGGCGTAATTTTGCTCGTGCTGGTGATTGCGGCAAATGTCTTTGCCCGGAATCAGAAGCGGGCGTTGCAGGACAGGAATGGCGCCATCGTCTTTGCGCCGACCGTGACCGTCAAAAGTTCGCCTGACAACAGCGGCATGGATTTGTTCATTCTGCACGAAGGCACGAAAGTATTTATCAAAAGCGCCGTCGGCGAATGGAACGAAATTGAACTCGAAGATGGCAACGTCGGGTGGATGCGGCAAAAAGACTTGGAAAAAATATAACCTGTCGTCATGTTGGAACGCATATTGAATATTGAGAGAGACGCCTTTTTGTGGCTTAATGGCGGACATACGCCGTTTTGGGACAGTTTCATGTGGCTCTATTCGGGCAAGACGGTCTGGATACCGGTGTCGGCGCTTATTCTTTTCATGCTGTTTTACAGGAAAAAACCGAAGGAATCACTCCTGATCGTGCTGTTTCTCGTGCTTGCTCTCACCTTGTGCGACCAGTTTGCCTCCAGCGTCTGCAAGCCTTTTTTCCTGCGTCTGCGACCTACGCAGCATCCTGATTTCATGAACGATGTGCAGACCGTATACGGCTATCGGGGCGGCAAATACGGTTTCATTTCGAGCCATGCCGCCAACGCGTTAGGCTTCGCAACGTTTACGCTGTTGCTGTTTCGCGACCGGTGGTATGCAACCGGCATTCTACTCTGGGCTGCAACTATGTGCTATTCGCGCATTTATCTTGGCGTGCATTTCGTATCGGACATTGTACCTGGAATGATTGCGGGGACGCTGTTCGGATTTTTATGCTACAAACTTTATTCGCTCGTCCGTACAAAAGGTTTGAAATGGACGGGAGACATGGCCGGCATGTTTCCTGCCATTCAAAAACGGCTTATCCTGTACGGCCTTTTGACGACAATTTGTTATATGCTAATATACAGCTATATAAATATAAATATTTTGCATAATGTACATGCCGGAACGCCGAATCGAGAATGTGTTGTAAAACATGATTGTAAAATATGGATATAAAGATGATTTTTTCAGCGAAAAATTTTGTCGGTTCAAAATTTATGCGTATATTCGAAGCATGAATGTAACAAACTTAATTGTATAATAATAAAAACAGATTTATCATGACGAAAACAATCACGTTCAATGAACTCCGAGCAATCAAGGACAGTTTGCCGGACGGTACGATTCACTGTATTGCCGACGAATTGGGAATAAGTGTAGAAACCGTCCGGAATTATTTTGGAGGACAGAATTTTAAGGAAGGTAAATGTTGCGGGGTACATATCGAGCCCGGCCCCGACGGCGGAATAGTTGTCCTTAGTGACACTTCCATCCTGGAACGAGCTTTGGAAATTCTGAAAGAGAAGCAAAAAGCGCCCGCGATGGCCGAGGCATAAGTTTTTTCCGAAACCGGACAAAAAACAATTTTCCGAAAAATCCCGTAGCAAACCTGTCCTTTACCCGTTTGCCAGGGGATTTTTTTATTCAAAAACAAGATAAAAATTACAATTATGGAAGAAGAAAGATTAATCACATTGGCGATACACACCTATGAAAAGGCGCAGATCCTGAAAACCATCCTTGAATCCGAGGAGATAGACGTCTATATTCATAACGTAAATCAGATTCAGCCGGTTATTTCGGCCGGAGTGCGTGTGCGTATCAAGGAAAGCGATTTGCCGCACGCTTTGCGGATAATAAATGACGTCAAATGGCAGGACGACAGCAGTGTAGAAGAAACGCCGGCAAGCAGGGAGAAGACGATACTGATACCGGTCGACTTCTCCGAATATTCCCATAAAGCGTGCGAACTTGGCTTCAACTACGCTCACCTGACGGGCGCGGAAGTCATACTGCTGCACGTCTATTTTAATACCTTTATTCCGTCGGTTTTTCCCTATTTGAACAACGAAATCAACAAAAATCTCGAGGACGAATCCATTCACGCCGTATACAATCGCGTGAAGGAAGACCTCGGCAAACTTTGCGGATTGATTAACAGGAAAGTCAGCAACGGCGAATTGCCGTCGGTCAAGTATGACTGTGCGCTTCGCGAAGGCTTGCCCGAAGAAGAAATAATCGCGTATATCAAAGAGCATCAGCCAACAATGATTATTATGGGCACGCGCGGCAACAAGCAAAAAAATGCCGACCTGATAGGCAGCGTGACGGGCGAAGTGATTGAATTGACGAAAGCGCCGCTTTTGGCTATTCCCGAACATATTCCGTTTAGCGACCTCGGCAAGATGCGACGGATGGCGTTCGGCACATCGTTCACGCAGGACGACCTCGTGGCATTCGACCGGCTTGTGGAACTGGTAAAAGATATGAAAGATATTCAAATTCAGCTGTTTAACATCTCGACCAGCCGGAATGAATGGAACGAAATCCGCCTGACCGGATTCAAGGAATACCTGAAAAAGCAATATCCCGACCTCGCCATCGACTTTGCGGTTACACCTGACGGCGATTTGCTGGAAGCGGTTAATAAATTCGTGCAGGATAAACAGATAGACGTCATTGCCTTCAGTTCGCACCGCCGTAGCGTCATCATGCGCGTGTTCAACCCGAGCATTGCGCACAAGATGCTGTTTCACAGCAATACGCCACTGCTGGTAATTCCGGTTTAGCGAATTGTGACAAAAGTTGTTATTTGACGTATTTGTACAAAGACAGGTAATCATTAAACCCGGCTACATCTTCTAATCCAGAAAAAACAGTTTTTTCCGGTTGCCATCTTTTTCCAGAATTACAGAATTTGCAGAATGAACAGTTTTTTGTAAATTCTGTAATTCTGGAAATGCTGTATCAGGAAACTTCGCAGGCCACGCAGGCGGAAGCGACCAGGTTCCTGTCGCCATACGCATTGTTCACGCGGGCGACGTTGATCCAGAATTTGCCGTCGTGCAGCCATTCCAGCGGAAACGCCGCCTTGGCGCGCGAATACGGATGCGTCCATTCGTCGGCCGTGACTGCATATTCGGGATGCGGTGCATTTTTCAGCACATTGTCGTCCTTCGATGCGGCGCCTTCTTCTATTTCCGCGATTTCCCGGCGGATACATTTCATCGCTTCGACGAAGCGGTCCAGTTCCGCTTTGCTTTCGCTCTCGGTCGGCTCGACCATCAGCGTGCCGTGCACGGGAAACGAAAGGGTGGGGGCGTGATAACCGAAGTCTATCAGCCGTTTGGCAATATCGTTTTCGTCGACGCCCGTTTTTTCCCTGAACGTGCGACACTCCAGAATCAGTTCGTGCCCGACGCGTCCGCTGTCGCCCGTATACACGACACCGTATGCATCTTTCAGTCGAATAGCCAGGTAGTTAGCGTTCAGGATGGCCGTTTTCGTCGCGTCGGTCAATCCTTCGGCGCCCAACATGCGGATGTATGCATACGTGATCGGCAGGATGCCCGCACTGCCGTATGGCGCTGCCGCTACGGCATTGTGACCGTCGCCGAACGCCACGGGATGAGCCGGCAGGAACGGAATCAGATGAGCCGCAACGCATACAGGCCCGACACCCGGACCGCCACCGCCATGAGGCGAGGCAAACGTCTTGTGCAAGTTCAGGTGACACACGTCCGCCCCGATAGCGCCGGGATTGGTCAATCCTACCTGGGCATTCATGTTTGCTCCGTCCATGTAAAACTGTCCGCCACAGGCATGTACGATGTCTGCCATTTCGCGGATGCCGACTTCGAAAATGCCGTGCGTCGAAGGATACGTAATCATGCTTGCAGCGAGGTTTGCTTTATGCTCCTCCGCTTTCAGACGGAAGTCGGCGAGGTCGATGTTTCCCCTTTCGTCGCAACGAACAGTGACGGTCGTATAGCCGCACTGAATGGCGCTTGCGGGGTTTGTGCCGTGCGCCGATGCAGGCAGCAGAACGATGTGGCGATGTCCCTGTCCGATACTTTCGAGATACGACCGGATGATGCGCAGTCCTGCGTATTCGCCCGCCGCACCCGAATTAGGTTGCAGACTGATGCCTTTCAACCCCGTGATTTCGAGCAGGAAGACCGACAGGTTTTCAATCATCTCCAGATATCCGACTGTCTGGTCGGCGGGAGCGTAGGGATGGATATTCTGAAACTCGGGACGGCTCAGCGGCAGCAGTTCGGATGCCGCATTGAGCTTCATGGTGCACGAGCCCAGCGAAATCATCGAGTGCGTGAGCGAAATGTCCCTGCGTTCCAGCCGCTTGATATAGCGCATCAGTTCCGTTTCCGTATGGTATTTATTGAATATCTCCTGCCGGAGAAAACCGGATGTGCGTGCAAATTCCGCATCGAAATACGTCTGTTGCGGAATATTGTCTTCCAGGAGATAATCCACGCCTGCCGCGCCCGAAAATATGTACAGCAGCGTGCCGATGTCGGTCACCTGCGTCGTTTCGTCGATGCTGACGCCGATTTGTCCGCCGGCGAAATAGCGCAGGTTCACACTGCATTCCAGCGCAATTTCGCGTACGGCATCAATGGACACATTTGCGGGAAGTCCGATGCGAAGCGTATCGAAATAGTTGATGTTCAACTGCTTGTAACCAAGTTTTTCAAGTTCGCGAGCCAGAAACCCGGCCTGGGTGTGAATCCGGTTTGCGATGTGCCGCAAGCCGTCGGGGCCATGATAGACGGCATAAAAACCGGCCATCGTGGCGAGCAGCGCCTGTGCCGTACATATATTGGATGTCGCCTTTTCGCGTTTGATATGCTGTTCGCGTGTTTGCAACGCCAGCCGGTAAGCCGGCCGGCCGGATGCGTCGACGGAAAGACCGATGATGCGTCCGGGTATATTGCGTTTATATTCATCCTTTACGGCGAAAAATGCCGCCGAGGGGCCGCCGTAGAACATGGGGATGCCAAAGCGCTGGCTGCTGCCGAAAACGACGTCGGCGCCCCATTCGCCTGGAGGTGTCAGCAGCGCCAAACTCATCAGGTCGGCGGCCACGGCCACACGTATGCCGCGGCTGTGCGCTTCGGCCGCAAACGATTTGCAGTCGGTCACTTCGCCGTTGCCGTCGGGATACTGTACAATCGCACCGAACACACGGTCGGAGAAGGTAAAGCGGCGGTAATCGTCCACGACCACTTCGATACCCTGCGGAATCATGCGCGTGAGGATCACGGCCAGCGTCGACGGAAATACATTTTCGTCCACAAAAAGGATGTTGGCGCCGGCTTTGGCCTGTTCGCGGCTGCGCGTCGTGAAAAGCATCGACGCGGCTTCGGCGGCTGCCGTCGCTTCGTCGAGCAGCGAGCAGTTGGCAAGAGTCATGCCCGTGAGTTCGCAGACAACTGTCTGAAAATTGAACAGCGCTTCCAGCCGTCCCTGTGATACTTCGGCCTGATAGGGAGTGTAAGACGTATACCAGACGGGATTTTCGAACACGTTGCGCAGGATGGGTGGCGGACAAACGGTGTCGTACCAGCCCATGCCTGTATACGACGTGAAAACTCTGTTTTTCGATGCCAGCTCGGCAATGTGTTCGGCAAATTCGCGCTCAGTCATCGGCTCGGGCAGGTTCAGCGGCGTTTTCAGGCGTATGTCCGATGGAATGGTTTGCGCTATCAATTCGTCGACAGACGACACTCCGATGGATTCGAGCATCGAGGGCATATCTTTGGCTGCAATGCCGATATGACGGTTGGCAAATTTATTCGTATCCATAGGTTTAATAATTATTGGTTAAAAATGGATTATTGATTCTTTCATGAATCACGGTGGTAGACGGACCGTGTCCCGGATAGATGATGGTTTCGTCGGGAAGCGACAGGATTTTGTCGCGTATGACGGCTATCAGCAAATCGAAGTTTCCACCCCAAAGGTCAGTCCGTCCGATACTTCCCCTGAACAGGGTATCGCCGACCATGATAAATCCGTCTTTCCTGCTGTAAAAAGCCAGACTGCCGGGCGAATGTCCCGGAACGAGCAGCGAAGTCAGTTCGGATTCACCGAAGCGGATGGATTCGTTCCCGACGATAAACTTGCCGGGAGACGTTTCCTGCACCGCAAAGCGCGTCTTGAACAGCTTGATTTGCTCCTTTATCGAAGGAATGGCATCTGCCTCTTTCTGATGCACTTCGGGCTTGATGCCGTACTTCTTGCAGATGAACGTGTTACCTATCACATGGTCGAAATGCAGGTGCGTACACAACAGGCGTTTCAGTTGAAGGTTGTTGTGTAAAATAAAATCCGACAGCATTTTTTCTTCCGCCGCGGTCATGCAGCCACAGTCGATAAGTATCGCTTCTTTTGTTTCGTCGTAAAGCAAATAGGCGTTTTCTTCAAACGGATTAAATACGAATGTTTTGACAGTAATCATAAATATATAAATATTACTTTTTTAGTATAAAAAAACGGTTCTTTGAAATAATCGGACAAGTCGATGTCGATCATTTGTTTGCGGAAAGGGGCAACTTCGTTTTGCACGTCGCCGCCTTTCAAACAGATCAGTCCGTTCGGCAGCGCATTGCTGTGCTCCCGGCGGATATTTTTTTTCACCTGTGCCAGCAATCGAGGCAAAGGCATGACGGCGCGAGTGACGATGAAATCGAATTTTCCCTTTTCGTCTTCGACGCGGCGCTGGCATGTGTCGACATTCGTCAAACCGACGACGTCTGCTATGGCCTGAGCCACTTTGATTTTCTTCCCGACGCCGTCTATCAGATGGAACGAGACTTCGGGAAACAGAATCGCCAGAGGAATACCTGGAAACCCGCCTCCCGTCCCGACATCCATTACAGATGTATTTGCCTTGAATCGAATCATTTTCTCTATTCCCAGCGAATGAAGTACGTGATGTACGTACAGATTTTCAATGTCTTTGCGCGATATTACGTTGATTTTCGCATTCCAGTCTGTATACAGTTCATTGAGCAGTGCAAATTGCCTAATCTGCTTTTCACTCAATGCCGGATAATAATGCCGTATAACTTCCACGCCAGGTTCCTCCCTCTTACTTGAACGCAATCTTTGCAAGAGGCCCTTCGCGACGAAGGAGATGGCGAATTTTATCGTATGGAAGCTGCACGGAAACGGCGCCTACGACATACGCGGCAATCTCGTATTCATTAAATGTATAGGTGATACCGGTACCGTCCACATAAAAATTCCTGTTCGGCGCAATCTCATTGACGTCGAAAAATCCGATGGTTTCCAGTTCCCGAGCATCTTTTACGTCATTCATTCTGACGATTTCATCGACCAGTATGCGCGACAGTTCCTCCTTGTATTTGTCTGCAAAAATTTCGTTTTCCAAAATGTACTGCCCTGTTTTGATGTCCAGCACGCAGTTCTCGATGATGTGCGCACCGTGCGCGCCTCCCGCGTAGTACGACACATGGACGGCAAAACTCAGCAAACCGGCCTTATTGTAAATGATTTCGTTGCTTCTGGACATTTCGTATGTAAACCATATCCTGTCAGGCTGAACGTCATGAAGCTTGATTTCTGCCTGATATTCCTTTTCTTCTTCTTTAAAATCATTGATATAGTTTTCGATATACCGGGCAGAGGCTTCTGCCGGCGTGACATGGCTGGTATCGCCAAAAAATGACCTGATAAATTGCCGCTGAAGTTTTTCCAGTATCTCCCTGTTCTCGAAGCCGGCGGGATATGTGAACTTGATTTGCAACGAACATCCCGGATTGGTTTCCACATTATCAATATGATACGATTTATCGGCAAATAGAGAATCAAAAGTAATGCTGTTCTCCGCTGGTTGTCCCAAATTTGCACTGCAACAGGCAAGGAACAATATCGCATTACATAAAACGACGCTTCTCAATAATAACGACACAAATTTCATTACATTATAATATTTAGAATTGCGGTGCAAAAATAAGCGTTTTATCGGTTGTATCAAATGTATTCCGGCATAAGAATACGAAAAAAAAATAAATTATTCAGTATATAATTAATATATACCATATTACGCCTCATGCTTTTCCTCATTTGCAAAAGCGGTAAAATTTCGTTCAATATATTTTGCATTTTTTTCCCGTAAACATCATTGCCATGAAATGAAAAAGCCGTACATTAGCATGTTTTTTTGAGAACAGTTTTGGTAAGAAATAATAACAGATATAACTAAATGACAGAACAAGACAGAATTATCCCGGTCAACATTGACGAGGTAATGAAATCGGCATACATAGATTATTCGATGTCGGTTATCGTTTCGCGTGCACTCCCTGATGTCAGGGACGGTTTTAAACCGGTGCACCGGCGCGTGTTGTACGGGATGAACGAATTGGGAAATACATCCGACAAACCATATAAGAAATCCGCCAGAATTGTAGGCGAAGTATTGGGTAAATATCATCCGCACGGCGATTCGTCGGTATACGGCGCCATGGTGCGCATGGCACAGACGTGGTCGCTCCGTTATCCGCTGGTTGACGGACAGGGCAATTTCGGATCGGTCGACGGCGACAGTCCTGCGGCCATGCGTTATACCGAAGCGCGCCTGAGCCGGATGGCCGAAGAAATGTTGCAGGACATCGACAAGGATACCGTAGATTTTCAATTCAACTTCGATGATACGTTAAGGGAACCGACAGTTTTGCCGACGCGCCTGCCCAATCTGCTGATCAACGGCGCTTCCGGTATTGCCGTGGGTATGGCTACCAACATGCCGCCTCACAATATCGGCGAAGTGGCGGACGCATGTGTAGCCTACATTGAAGCCAAAGGACAAATCGGTATCGACGAACTCATGCACTGCGTCAAGGCGCCCGATTTCCCGACAGGCGCCACAATATACGGTTACGCCGGCGTGAAAGAAGCTTTCGAGACCGGCAAAGGGCGCATCGTAATACGGGGCAAGGCCGAAATCGAAACGGACAGTACGCACGAAAAAATCGTCATATCCGAAATCCCGTATATGGTGAACAAGGCGGAACTGATTAAAAATATCGCCGACCTGGTGAACGAAAAGCGTTTGGACGGCATATCGAACGTAAACGATGAATCCGACCGCAGCGGCATGCGTATCGTCGTCGATGTGAAACGCGATGCAAACTCCAATGTCGTACTGAACAAGCTGTACAAACTCACCCCGCTGCAATCGTCGTTCAGTGTGAACAACATCGCGCTGGTGAACGGACGTCCCAGGCTGCTGAACCTTTATGACATGATTTCGCTGTTCATCAACCATCGCAAGGACGTCGTCACACGCCGTACGCAGTTTGAACTGAAGAAAGCGGAAGAACGCGCCCACATTCTGGAAGGACTGCTCATCGCATCGGACAATATCGACGAAGTCATCGCCATCATCCGCGCATCAGGCAGCCCGCAGGAAGCCATCGAACGGCTTATGGAACGCTTCTCGCTGTCCGAAGTGCAGTCGAGAGCTATCGTCGAAATGCGCTTGCGGCAGTTGACCGGACTCGAACAGAACAAACTGCATGCCGAATACGCAGAAATAGAGAAACTGATTGTGCGGCTGAAGGAAATACTTGAAAATGAAGATGTCCTGATGCAACTTATCAAGACGGAAATACAGGAAGTCAAAAACAAATACGGCGACGGACGCCGTACGGACATCGTATATGCTTCGGAAGAACTTAATCCCGAAGATTTCTACGCCGACGACGAGATGATTATCACCATCTCGCACATGGGATACATCAAGCGGACGCCGCTGAGCGAGTTCCGGGCGCAAGGCCGCGGCGGGGTAGGGGTCAAAGGCTCGGAAACGCGCGACGAAGACTTCGTCGAATACATCTATCCGGCCTCCATGCATGCTACTATCCTGTTTTTTACCGCTAAAGGACGTTGTTTCTGGAAAAAGGTGTTTGAAATACCCGAAGGCGCCAGAAACTCCAAGGGCAGAGCCATACAGAATCTGCTAAACATCGACTCCGACGACAGTGTGAACGCCTTTATCCGCGTAAAAAACCTGACGAACGATACCGCGTTCATCAACTCGCACTATTTATTATTCTGTACGCGCAAAGGAGTTATCAAGAAGACACTGCTCGAATCCTATTCGCGCCCGCGCCAGAACGGTGTCAATGCCATTACGCTGCGCGAAGACGACGGACTGATACAGGTGCGCATGACGAACGGCAACAACGAAGTACTGATAGCCAATCGCAACGGGCGCGCCATCCGCTTTCACGAAAGCAAAGTGCGCACGATGGGACGAACGGCAGCCGGTGTGCGCGGAATGACGCTCGACGGCAGCGACGACGAAGTGATCGGCATGGTATGCATCAAGGATGCGGAAAAGGAATCCATCATGGTCATCTCGGAACAGGGATACGGAAAACGTTCTAAAATAGACGACTACCGCATCACGAACCGCGGCGGCAAAGGCGTGAAGACCATCAACGTCACCGAAAAGACAGGTAAGCTTGTCGGCATCAAGACGGTTACGGACGAAAACGACCTGATGATTATAAACAAATCGGGTATCACGATACGCATGAATGTGGCAGACCTGCACATCATCGGCCGTGCAACGCAAGGCGTCCGCCTGATTAATCTGGAGAAACGCAACGATGAAATCGCCTCGGTTTGCAAGGTCATGTCCGAAAAGGAAGAAGACAAAATGACCGGCAATACCGAAAACGAAGATGAAGCGATATCGGACGAAGGATTCACAGCCGAAAACGAGAACGCCGGCGCGGAAGAAAAAAACGAAACAAACAAATAAAAAAATAAAATAGAGTATTAATTCAAATTTTGAACAACAATGAAAAATGTATTATTGATTATTGGTTTAAGTTTGGTGACCGTCACCGCTTTTGCGCAGAAGAAAAACGTAAGCGCAGCAGAACGTATTTCGAAAGAAGCAAAGCCCAATTACGACGAAGCCAGAAACTTGATTAAAAGTGCGCTGGAAGATCCGGAGACGAAAAACGACGCGAAAACATGGTATATCGCCGGAAAAGTCGAAGATGCCCAGTTTACGGCCGAAAATATGAAGCAGATTCTCGGTCAGCAACCGAACGAACCCGTTATGTACGAAGCGCTGGCAAACAGTCTGCCGTATTTTATGAAAGCCTACGAGCTTGACCAGCAGCCGGATGAAAAAGGAAAAGTGAAACCCAAGTTTGCAAAAAACATCCTGGGTACGCTAAGTTCCAATCATGTGTACTATTTGAACGGGGGAGCCTACTATTTTGACCAGAGAGATTACAAGAAAGCTTGCGATTTCTTCGAACAGTATCTGGACATTTCGGATTCACCGTATTTCAAAGGCGAGAAAATCGCAGAAAAGGATTCCAGCTACATGATCGTACAGTTCTACCTGGCAGTAGCTTCGACACAACTGGGCGACAGCGAAACAGCCATCAGAAATCTGGTGCGTGCAAAAGATACCCCGTATCGTCAAGACGATGTATATCACTATCTTTGCTACGAATACTCGCAGGTTCAGGATTCCATCAATCTGGAAAAAACATTCGAAGAAGGATTGGCCGTTTTCCCCGATTCGAGTTATTATCTGCTGAATCTCATATCGATGTATATCAACAGCAATCGCAACGAGAAAGCAATTCAGTATCTAAATACGGCCATTGCACTCGATCCGAACAACCCGGATTTGTATCAGGCAATGGGAAGCGTATTTGAATCGGAAAAAAACTACGATAAAGCTGAAGAAAACTATTTGAAAGCAGTAGAACTTGCCCCGGAAAATCCGATGGCGCTTTCGAATATCGGGCGCGTGTATTACAATCAGGGTGTAGCCAAACTGGGCGAAGCCAATCTGATTTCGGATGCGGCGCTTTACAATCAGGAGAAAAACATTGCCAAAGATTTGTTCAAGAAAGCATTGCCGTATTTTGAAAAAGCATACCAGCTCAATCCCGATGAACGTGAAAATATGGTTGCCCTCAGAGGCATATACTATAATCTGGATATGAAGGAATTTGACGAAATTGATGCTAAAATGAATCAGTAAGTTTTGCCCGTATTTTTATTTCATATTCATTTTTTTTAGTTGATCCCTCGGCGGCTTGTCCGTCGAGGGTTTTTCGTCGAAAGATTCTATACAGACAGAAAATGATGTTCATTGACACACTTCGAATTCGTGCAGCACGTAGTAAACGCAAATGCAAAGACACGAAGAAAGAAAGGAGCGAGAAAGCTGAATATGAGAAGATTCAAATAGTCTATTTAACATAATAGTAATTATGGAGAATATGCGGAGGATAAACGTGTTTATTGATACACAGGGCACTTCTGACGAAAACCATTGAATCGTTGAACGGTTTGTTCAATCAATGCATAAAATCATGCCGCGCGCAGTATAAAGCTGTTTCAATGAAATTTATTCTTCAAATCGTCCCGTCCGCCACAGATAAACTTTCGGCGAATCCGTCAGGAATGGCGTTATCTTTTCACGTTCTTCGGCGGCGAGGTATTGCGGCGTGACATATTCGGCCGACAAAGTCAGGCTGTCGGCGCTCAGGCGATAATGAATCAGATCCATGTCGAGATACGATGTGGCTTCGAGGAAGGCTTCGTTGTGCCGGTTGGCATCCTTGCGGATATACCATTCGCCTTCGGGCGGCAGCCACAGGCCTGAAGCTTCCAGCGGTTTCCAGTCTGTTGTGTAAAATGTCACACGGCTGTCGGCCACAGGTGCGCTGACGGTTGTCACCACACAGACAATATATGTCCGATTGATTAACGGCAGGAATTTCATTTCCACCGTGCTGCGTTCGGTCGTCTGCAACAGCATGTAGTCCTGCGTCAGTTTCAGCAGCGTGGAGCGGCCGTTCATCGTATTTTCCAGCGTGGCAGGTTTGCTCGCCCGATAAAGGTCAACCAGATCTTTCCGCCAGGCATCTTCGAGCTGAGGGATATACTCGTCCGGCATCCCGATAAAAAAAGCGGCCATGTCCTGCGCCCGGACTGCAGGCAACATTGTAATACACAGAATCATTAATAACAGATGTTTCATATTGCGTCTTTATTTTGTGCCCAAATATAAGAATATCATTCCTAATAAAACAAGAAAAAGATCGATTGCCTTGTTCTTTAAGTTTTTTTCATGAAAAAGCATAGCGCCTGCCAGGAAGGTAATCAGCACATTGCTGCGTCTTATCATGGATACGATCGAAATCATCGCTCCGGGGAAACTCAGGGCGTAGAAATATACCCAGTCGCCGGCGGCGAGTGAAAGTGAGACAAGTACGATACTCCACCGCCAGCGGCACGGCGTCGTCTGCCGCCGCCTGGGATACCACAACAGCAGCAATACGAACGTCATGATAAACAGCTGATAAATATTGAACCATACCTGCACGGTCATCACGTCCAGCGAAGCCATCAGATGTTTGTCATACAATCCGCTCACGGCGCCCAGTACGACCGAAAACACGGCGTAGACAATCCAGATGTTGTGCGAAAAACGGATACCTTCCTTCTTTCCCGACGTCGAGAGCAGGAAAAACGACAACAGCGCCAGCAGCACGCCCGTCCACTGATACAGGTTGAGCCGTTCGCCGAAGATGAGCATCGCGCCGACAAGCGTCATCACGGGCTGCGTAGCCTTGATAGGGCCTGTGATGGTCAGAGGCAAATGTTTGACGGAGAAATAACCGCTTATCCACGAACATGATACAATAATGGATTTCAGAAATATGCCGGCATGTGTTTCTATCGAAGCCTGCGGAACGTACAGCATTGTGCCGTCCAGCCAGTCCGTCGCACGGGACAGAAGAATGAAAGGCGCAAACAGCAGGCCGGAAACAAGCGAGTTCAGAAACAAAACGGGGATAACGGCATTGCTGTTCAGCGCATGTTTCTTGCCGATTTCATAACATCCCAACGCGAATGCCGATATAAAAGCGAAGGTCATCCACATGACAGTCAGATAAATATATCGTCGGGATAAGTTATATCGACGAGGGCAAGCCCTTTCGCGTCCGCTGAAGTCCCTGCCTGCCGGCGGTCTTTTGCCTCAATCAACCGTGCAAAGTTGTCGACGGAACGTCTCCCCCGCCCTACTTCGAACAATGTGCCGACGACAGCCCGCACCATGTTCCGCAGAAAACGGTCTGCACGAATGGTAAAGACCCATAAATCACCTTCCTGCGTCCATCCGGCATAGTCGACGCGGCAATTGTTCGTTTTCACACCGGTATGCAGCTTGCTGAAACTCGTAAAGTCAGTATATCTGCACAACACGCGGCAGGCTTCGTTCATCTGCGCAAAATCCATTCCCCTGAGTGACATGCGACATACCCATTCGTGGTTGAAGGGGCTTTTTACGCCGGTGACGGTATAGCGATATGTCCGCGCAAGCGCATCGAAACGGGCATGTGCATCCGGGCGGACAGAGACAATTCGACTCACGGCAATGTCATGCGGTAACAGGCGGTTCAGTTTTTCTGCAAGGAAAGGCACTTCGTCCGGTGGCATTTCCGCATCCATGTGTGCGACCATCAGACGGGCATGGACGCCGGTATCCGTACGGCCTGCTCCGGTGACGGGCGTCGGGCGGCGCAATATCGTCGCCAGCGCCTCTTCGAGGCGTTGCTGCACGCTCGTTCCGTTCGGCTGGTTCTGCCATCCGCAATACGCCGCGCCGCTGTATGACATGTAAATAAAATATCTGTACATAACTGTCGAAAAACGCGGCAAAGATAGTCAAATTTCATGTATTTTTTCTACGTCTTCTTCGACTCTCCTTCGACCTTCCTTCGACGATATCATATCCGGCAGACGAAGTTATCGAACTGAAAATTGACAAAGTGAGCTAAGAACTATTATTTTTATATTTATTTAACCTTTGCTTTTACTCCTGTTTTCCCGAAAAACAAATATCTTTGCCACAAATAAAATAATGTCAATGCAATGAATTGCAATATTAAACAAAGTGTTTATAAATGTATTAGAATGTTAATGGGGGGGGGCAAATTTCTTATGCACAGTCTGTTAGATGTCTGTCCGGTTCTTTGCAGGCATGTGTGTCCAGCCTTGTTTGCGCTGTCTGTCCGCCTTACCGTTGTCTGTTCCCGTCTCCATCAGCCTGTCGTCTTGTGACATACACTGCTGCTCATCCGCCGACACTGCATGTGACGGCAGGACATGATCGCGGCGGGGAAAAAGCCGGTGACGTCCTGTCTGTTCGTCCGCCTATGCTGAGCGGAGGAGGTTTGTATGTGCCGGTGTATCTGTTGAGTCTGCTTCCGATGTCATTTTTATACGGATTGTCCGGGTTAATGTACCTGTTCATCTTTCACCTGTTTGCCTACCGGAAAACGGTCGTGATACAGAACATTTCCCGCTCTTTTCCCGAAAAACAATATGGGGAGGTTGAGTCGATTATGAAGACTTTCTATCGTACATTCTGCGATAATCTGATGGAGATCGTGAAGTCCGTTTCCATTCCGGAACCGCTTCAAAAGGCAAAAGTTGAGCTGACCGGTTTTGAACTGGCTACAAATCAAATAAAACAGGGAAAGCATGTAATCGCAAGCATGGGACACTGTGGAAACTGGGAAATATTGAATATCCTTCCTTTCCTGTTTGATACGGGCGTGTATGCGGCATATAAACCCCTCTCGGTAAAATGCGTGGACAGGCTGTTTTTGAAAATCCGTTCCCGTTTCGGCTTGAAACTGATACCCAACAAATCCGTTGCCCGTCATTTCATGTCGAACCGGAATCCATCACTGTATTTATTTCTTGCCGACCAGTGTCCCGCAACTGTAAACAATACGTACCGGCTGGACTTCCTGCATCAGAAGACGAGTGTATTTCCGGGTGTGGAGAAATTAGCCCGCAAGGCCAATGCCTGTGTGGTATATCTCCATACCGTCCGCATTTCGCGCGGACGGTACCGTGTAGAATGCAGGGAAATCACCACCGATTCCCAATCCACTGCGGAAACGGAAATCACCCGCCGCTATATCCGTCTTCTGGAGCAGAACATCCGCGAGAATCCGGGTGGATGGCTCTGGTCGCACAAGCGGTGGAAACGATAAAAATCCAGAGAAATCTGTGGAAGGTTCCTTCCATTGAGCAGTTCAGGGATGCAACGCCTCCGTGTTTCCCGTATCTTCGTGTTGAAAATTCAGCATGTCGGCCGTCGGCACTGCATCTTCATCGGTATCCATCAGTTCGTTGAGCACATCCGCATGATCGGCTGGCTGTTCTTCGAGTTTGCGAAAGAAATTTTTCACAAAAAGAGTCTTCTTCTCGTTGAAAGGGTCGTTTCTGGATCTGAAACTGTTGTATACGGTATGGATATAGTCGAGATGCAGTTCGTCGTAGAGGACTTGCCTGAGTACGGGAATCTGTGCGATGTCGACTTCGTAAAAGAAACTGAGCTTGTCCATTCCCAGATACTTCATGTCTTCGGGCGAGAGTTGCAGACGCTCGTGGAGGATACGTCCTTCGGGTACATTGCGGCTGAGCAGGGGAAGGAGGGTGAGGACGAGCAGGTTGTCGCCGTCTATCGTGAAGGCGAAATATCCGATCGTCTTTTCTCCGTTTTCGGAGGGCATGATGCAGGCTATCAGTTGCATTCCATTAGGGGCGCGCACCACGCGCTGCACCATCATGAGCGAGAGGACGAAAAATTCGTTTCGCAGGATAGGGTATAGCGTGTCGATGCGTTCCTTGAAGCGGTGGATGGCGTGCGACTGTATGTAGATATTCAGCTGCCTGTCGTGCGCTATGCCCGGAAATATCTTGCTCATTGCGATGGTGGCGCCCGTGTAGGGCGTATTCATAAACTGGCCGGTGGCTATGCGGAAGGCCGTGCGTTCCCTGTTGTGGTATTTGAAGCGCAGCGACTGGCTTTCGTGCGTCGTGATGCGTACGGTCTGAATGAGGCAGGCCCTGCCTGTGGGCATATGCTCGCCTATGTACTGTCCGTAGATGCGGAAATTCGGCTGCGAGAGCATCATCAGCGTGGTTTTGATATGCCCGGCCATCGTTTCCTGAACACGGATGAAGATGTCCTGCTCATCGAACGCCTTGTGCAGCCGTTCCACTACTTCGCGCTGCGGCGCCAGCAGGTTTGCGGCAAACGATTCCAGAGCGAACATCAGCAGCATCGACTGGCCGACGGTGACCATGTCCATCCACGTCACACCCGCTTCCTCGTCGAAATATACCCGCTTCAGATACTGTATCAACTCCTCTTGTATGTAGCGGATATATTGTCTCGGCACCATGTGGCCGGACATGGCCGCAATGCGCGGAGGTAACGTCATGACACGGAAAATGTCCTGTTTCTGACGTTTGGTGAATATGTCGAACGCTGCCTCATCTTCGCCTATCGCCCGGAAGATACGCCGCGCCATGGCATAACACGCCTCCAGATAGGTCTGGGAATGCTTTACCAGCACAGGTTTCTTCAGATGATGTGTCGGCTGTACTTTCTTTCTTTTCTTGTTTTTAGCCATATTGCCGGACTTTCAATTAAACTAAACGCGTCCAAAAATACGTTTTTTTTCCAGTCCGGCACAATAAAAATGCACTTTTTTTTTCGCAGGCATACATAACCGAGGGATTCTCGCTCTGTTCGGATGAGGCACTGTCCCGTCCGAACGGGAGATGCGACGAACCGAATCTCTATATGCCATGCCGGAGGATGAATCATTTCGGCCTGTATTTCGATTTAGTCAGAATGTCCTGAAAATCGGAACTGTTCATCAATTCCGGTATGGAGGCTTTCGTTTTTTCCATATACCGCGAAACGATTTGCCAGCCCGTCCAGATGCCAAGGCAGCCCGGAGCATCGTCGGAAATAAAGGTGGAGGGAGCATCGGAAAAATATTTCATGACAGTCACATGATCAGGCGTATACAAATGCTTTCGTTCAATAATCAGGCGCCACAGTTCACCTTCGTTCCGCTTGCACCACCGGAAGTCATCCGCCGTATACCCCATCAACGTTTCCGGAGCGACGTGCGGAAGCATCCGGCTGACAGCAAACTTTATTTTCCCTTCGTAAATCATCCGTTCGAGCAACACACGGTCGTTGCCACGAAAAGGATATTCCGAAAGCAGCCATGCCGTCAGGTAGTCTGCGGCGACGTTTTCGGGTTTCATCCTTTGTCGCTGATACGGATAGAAAAAATTCTGATAGAGCGGGTAATCTTCACCCATGTATTTGTCGATGGAGAGAGAAAGCAGGCTGTCGTCGACAAGCAGGTTTTGCCCGAAACCGGACACGTGCATGTATACGGCAGGGATTTGCATCGTCGGAAAAACGTCATGCAGGCGGGCAAAACCCTCTCCCAGTTCCGCTTCCAGAGATTCGATGCGGTCATATTTACTCAGCGCATCTTCGTAGAGATTGTACAGTGCAGGTTCCGAGTAGTAATTGAACAGGCGGTCGTAAAAATCGGCTGTCTGCGTATCCTGTCTTTTGAAGATGCCCAGTCCGACGACTTTCAGCATTGCCGCATATTCGGCAGTGAACCGTTCGTCCGGTTCGGGCGCGTTCGACGAAATCAGACGAAACAGGTCTTTGTCGAAACGGTGGATGTGCATCGGTCTCGCGGTATTGTTTTCGCTTTTGACGGTAGCGGAACGGTTGCATCCGGCGAACAGGCATACCGCAACGAGCGCCTGAATGATTCGTTTATTCATTTTTATTGTCCTTTTTTTCTGATTAATACGGTAATATGCAGGGAGAGATCGAAAAAGACCATTTTCGAATTGACATTTTGAGCGATGTGCCGTTCCGCTTCAGTCAATTCACTGATAAACTCAAAGACATTCATTTCGTTTATATATTCCGCAAAATTTGCGGAGAATGCTGCTTCTTCCCGATTCATATAATTTATTTCTTCGGCATGAAAACGGTACATGAAATTTTCGCGTATAAGCCGCTGGCAATATCTCAGGAAGCGTATTTGCTTGTCTCGGCCAAATCTGTCCACTTTTTCCGTCAAGGCTTTCATATCTTTCACGTTCCTCGTCCAGGCGTTACGCATGACGTTCATAAACAGTTCCAGAAATAATTTGTTTTCCTCGCCGGTCTGTATGACGTCTGCCAGTTTCAGACAGTCGCCCTGCGCAATGTGTGCGAACTGCTGTGATTGCGACGGGTCAACGCCAAATTTCTCTTCGGCGACGCGGGCAAGGGCGTCCGTCTCGACAGGCGTGAGATTTGTCCGCTGCAGGCGCGACAGGACTGTACCGAGTATATTGTCAGGCTCTTCCGACACCATAAAGATAAGCGTGTTTTTAGGAGGTTCTTCGATGATTTTAAGCAGTTTGTTGGCACATTCGTCTTTCATGCGTTCAGGTATCCAGATAAACAGCACACGGTAATCCGCCTCGTAAATCTTCATGCTGACTTTGTGGAACAGCACATTGCCTTCATTCGCATAAATCACCGCCCTCTTGTTGGTATTCAAATAGTTCTGCCATTCGCTAAAATCAAAGTAGGTACGTGTTTTCAGGAAATCGCGCCATTCGGACAGGCGATTGTCACAGCAAACATCTTCATCCTTTTCCCTGTCGGTTTTCGCCATCGGAAACGCAAAATGCAGGTCAGGGTGTGCAAGAGCATTGTATTTCAGGCACGACGGACAGTGTCCGCAACTGTCCGTGTCCGTCCGTTCACGACAGTTCAGGTAGCGGGCGTAAGCCAGCGCCAATGGAAAAGCGCCGTAGCCTGCCGGTCCGCAAAACAGCCTTGCGTGCGGAATAAATCCCTCTTGCGCCAGCCGAATCAGCTGCCGTTTCAATTTGTCCTGACCTGTGACATCTCTGAAAAACATCGTACGTATATTATATAGAGTGAATACACTGTTTCCTGCCCGTTCAGTAAACCGCTTTTGCGATTTGATACACGCTTTCGCTTGCCAGATACGTGTAAAAATGCAGACTGGGCACGCCGTGCGAAATCAAATCCCGGCACTGCCGTATCGACCATTCGATGCCGACAGCCCGGACTTCGTCGTCGGTACGGCATTTCCGCACTTCCGATGCCAGCGGCTCGGGAATATCCGTACGGAACACCTTGGGCAATACGGTCAACTGATTCCTGAAAACGATGGGTTTAATGCCCGGAATAATCGGTACGTTGATGCCGTCGCTACGCATGCGTTCCACAAAGGCGTAATATTTCGCGTTGTCGAAAAACATTTGCGTAACCAGATAGTCCGCACCGTTTTTCACTTTTTCCTTTGCATAATAAATGTCCGACTCCATGTTGGGCGCCTCTTCATGTTTTTCGGGATAACATGCCATGCCATACGAGAAAGGTGTCTCAAAACGGTCAAAGACAGAGTCGTCCAGTGCAATACCCTGATTGAAGCGGTTTATTTGCTGCTGCAGGTCGGTCGCATGTTCGTGATACAATTCCGCGTTCTGACCCGCATCAAACGACTTGACGTCGCCGCGCAGCAACAGCAAATCGCATACGCCCAGAAAATTCAAATCTATCAGGGCATATTCCGTTTCCTCCTTCGTAAAGCCCTTGCAGATGACATGCGGCACGGCCGTAATCCCGTAACGGTTCTGTATCGCAGAGGCAATCGCTACCGAACCGGGGCGTTTCCGCACGTTTACTTTGCGGAGGTAACCATTTGGTGCCACTTTCTCAACGTACTCGCTGTGATGCGACGTGATATTGATATATTTCGGATCAAACTCGCGCAATCTGTCTATCACCTTGTATACGTTCGTGATATTGTGCCCCTTAAGCGGTGGCAATATCTCGAACGAGAACGCTGTTGTCCTGCTTTCTTTTATCAGATCTATAACTTTCATACTGATTGTCTGTATTTTATGCTCGAACATCCGCACGCAGGCTTCAATCCGCATGCAAATGTAGGAAAATTTACTATAAAATGGTTCGGATATTGTTTTTTTGCGAATATTCTCATCGCGATTTTCGAATTAAATAATCATCTAACCTCCATATATCACACATTGCGGATTGAAATATCGGACAAATTTGTTAGCATATATTGACATAAAAAATACTATCGTAATAAATCGTATCATTTTCGTGATAAATCGAGAAATTGCGTCTTTCCAGCATAATTTTCCCTGATAACGGTTTTATTGCTTAAAAAAAATGACAGGTACGATTGCTTTTTTTATACATTAAAATGACTGATAATCAAAAATATATATGAGCTAACTCCGTGCAGCACAATATCCCTGATAGGATGCAGGCTTTAAGCATTTGATTACAAGTGCTATAGGGGTCATTTTTTCTATTTGTAACAAATTATTCATCAGATATCGGAAAAATAAAGTTGATTTAAGAAAAATAATTGTCAAAAAAGTTGTAACTTTGTACTGTATAAACAAAGCGGATGAGCGAAGTTTGAGAAAAGTAAAGAAAATAAGATAAAGAAGATATTTTTTAGTTAAATGTTTAATGAAAAATGTTATTAAAAAAAACAGTGTGTTTTTTGAATAACAACAAACAAAAGAAAGGAGGATAATAGATGAAGGAGCAGTAACAGACGTGATTTTAATGGTTTACGATGAGATTTTGACAGTTTTTGCAAATTGCGGTACGGTGTAATTGACGGAAATAGCCGTTATGTTTGATAATGAAAAGGTTGTGACGGAGATTTTCATTCCTGCAAAGAAAAACAGGATAATTTACGCAAAGAGTGCATCAATGCGCAGTTTATGCGAAATCTAAAAGCGCGCTTGCCTGACGTTTTGATCGGGCATACTCTGATAATTAAAGTAGAATTATTTGAGGTACAGAAAACTCAGGTAATTTAATGAATAAGAATGTGAATTTTAAAATGTAGTGAATTAAATAAAAAATAATGGTATGATGAATTATGAAAATGAATTCCTTAGCTGCAACAACGAGATGACAGACGAATTTTTCGGTTTCAAACACATCAAGGTGAATGCAGAAGGAACAATTAATTTTAACAGTGAGAAGAATCACAATCTTTTATTTCTGCTGGATGGAAATATCCATTTTCACACGGTAGAAGTCGTAACGAGGAAATTGTCGTCCAACGGCGTTATCCTGATACCTAAAGGTTGTGTATTTTCGTACGAAGTGAGACAAGACAGCGAGCTGATGCTCTTTTCATTCAAAATGTTGCGGTCGGTTTGCGACAAATTATTCATCCAGCAGATGGGCAATGATTTCGACGATTTCGAACCGCTGAGTTCTATTCCTATCCGCTATCCGCTAGACAACTTCTTGAGCGGCATGATATTTTATCTGCGGGAGGGATTGAATTGCGAACATTTGCATGAAATCAAGGAGAAGGAACTGTTCTTGATTTTCCGGGCATTTTACAGCAGAAAAGAACTGACCAAACTGTTTCATGAAATAGTTGGCGAATCGGACTTCAGAAGTCTTATCATGCATAACTATATGAATGTGAAAAATGTAGGCGAACTGGCTTCTCTTGCGAATATGGGGCGGACTACGTTCGACTGCAAATTCAAAAGTGTTTTCGGTACTTCTGCCCGACAGTGGATGTTGAACCAGATAGCCAGGCACGTGAAAATCAAGGCTATGGATCCTGATATTACCATCAGCGACCTCATGGAAGAATTTAACTTCAATTCGGCCACGCATTTCAACTGGTTTTGCAAGAGGCAATTCCACTGTACGCCTCTCGAACTCATCCGCAGTTGCAGGAGAAGTTTGAAACAGGATAAAGGCCGGAAGAGTAAACCCTGACAAAAGAAACAACAGTTCCGATAAGAAAGATTGTTTCTTATTATATTAAACCGGACATGTCTGTTCAAACAAACGGTTCGGTGATTGAACGACCGGTAGCGACATTTCGCATGTTCGCTACCGGTTTTTTTTACCTGACAAACGGCGCTTTCAGCAGGTATTCGGCGTAACCTTTCACTCCTTCGATTCGTCGAAAATCCATAATAAGAATGGTTTATCGCTGTTTTTCAGCAGTTCGTCGGCTGCACTCATCATCACATTCGAAACGACGGGACATCCCGCACTGTAGCCCAGCGGCAGATAAAAGGGATATATCTCGCTGTCAGGGATATGGCCGTACGAATGTAGCACGACGATGCGTTCATAGGCATTGCTGTTGGTCGGTTCCAGCCCGTGCAGTTTGTAATGTATGTGGATGCCCCACTGACTGTATGACGATATGCCTGTTTTATAGCGCCCCGGCGACGAACAGAAACTGCCTGCCTTATTGCTGTATTCCGGCTTGCCTGGCGTACTGTTCCCGCCGTAACCATGCGCGCACAAACCGGAACGGACGACCGTGTCGTTCTCGAAATCCCAGATAAAAAAACGATCTTTCCCCGAGTGAATGCCGAAATTGACCAGAAAACAGTATTTCTCGCTTAAACCGCTGTCTTTGCAGTATTGAAGCGCAGAATCGGCCTTGAGCCTCAGGCAGGCAACAAGGGATTCTCTGTCCGGCCGGTTTTCCATGCCGATTACGCCCGACGCCTGCAAAACAGGAAACAATCCCGCCACAACAGTCAGTATGGCAAAAACAGCGATCGACAGACGCAGGTGTTGCGTTTTCACGGGATACGTTTTTGTTCAACACTTTCGAACGTGATTTTCACCGGCTTGATTCGTCCGTTTTCGTCGAAGAAAAGCCTGTCGATACACGTCACACGATGGTTGGCATGTGTTTCTCCCACTGGACGGCGGTGATACACAATGTAGTAATCGTCCGTTCCGGGAAGGTGAATCACCGAATGATGCCCGGCGCCGGTGGCGACAGTCGTGTCCTGCTGCAATATCTTCCCTTCGCGGCGGAAAGGGCCGAAAGGCGAATCGGAAATGGCGTATGCTACCGAATAGTCCGGCCCCGTCCATCCGCCTTCGCTCCACATGAAGTAATATTTTCCGTTCTTCTTGAACATGAACGGGCCTTCGACGTAATTTTCGGGTGTTATTTCCCTGTATACCGTACCGTCGTCGTGCGGGACGGGGGCGGTGAAATCGTCGTTCAGGCGTATCACATTGCAGTGTCGCCATCCGCCGTAGTACATGTAATACGTGCCGTCGTCGTCGAGGAAAACAAACTGGTCGATGGGCTGTGCGCCGTTCACAATGCTGTTGACAAGCGGTTTGCCAAGCAGGTCTCTGTACGGTCCCTCGGGACGGTCGCCGACAGCTACGCCGATACCGCCTGTTTCGCCTTCGTGCACGTCGTTGGCCGAAAAGAAAAAGTAATATTTCCCGTCTTTGCGGATGACCGAGGGCGCCCACATCGCCCGTTTTGCCCAGCGGACTTCGGCAGTGTCGATGATGCGTGCATGTTTTGTCCAGTGTACCAAATCTTCGGACGAAAAACAGTCGAAAAAGACTTGCCGCTCGTAAACGTCGCTGTACGTCGGATAAATCCAGTACGTGCTGTCGTAAATAATGCCTTCAGGGTCGGCATACCAGCCTTCGAAGACGGGATTGCCGCTGTGCAGGATTTCTTCCGTCGTCCTGCCTGCCTGCCTGCCGCACGATACGGTGGACAATATGGCGATTACCGTGAGAACCGTTTGCCTGTTCATTATTGATTTCATCATGATTTTATTAATTGGGTTTTGATTATTTATCCGTTTTCGTCCGTGTTTTCAGGGTGGCGAGTTCGGTGAGAAGCGCTTCTTTCTCGGCCTGTTCACGGGCTATGATTTTGTCTTTTTCTGTTATGACAGCATCCTTTTCTGTTATGATTGCGTCTTTTTCGGTTATGATTGCATCTTTTTCGGCGAGTTGAAACCGTGTCATTCTTTCTTCTATGCGGAAGTGTTCCAGAATGTCGTCTTCCATTTGCATGGCTTCGCGTACGTTCCTGTCCGAGGCGGCCTGCTGCAGCCGGCGGATGATGGGTCGGTATTTTTCCGGGAAACGTTCTTCCCTGATGTTGAGAATATGGTGATCGCTCATCCGGTTGGCCTGGTCGAAAATGCTCAGCAGTATTTCCAGGTCGTTTCGCCGGCGTCCTTTCAGTTCAGGTATCTGTACGATCCACGAACGGTGATGAAGGCTTTCGACAAATTCGTTGCGCAGATCTTTCAGTACCTGGCGGGTTGCCACGTCTTCGGTTTGCGGATTGACTGCCATCACCGGGACGCCCTTTACGCTCAGTCCTTCGCCGATGAAGAAAATGCAGTAAATAGGCATGGCGTGCACGGCGCCTTCCGGATCTGTATAACTGTTGTCCCTGTTCCGGTACTGACCGCCAAGGTAATACCTGAAGCGCATGATGTCGGTACGGAGGGATACCTTCTGCACTTCTATCATCACGACTTTTGAACCGTCGTCCGTACGTATCCGCGCAAGGAAATCGAGACGGTAGATGCTGAAACTTTTTTCCGCAGCATCCACCTCCCTCACGTATTCCTGAGGCGCAAAAGACAGTTCGGTTACATCCTCGCCGATAATGGCCGAAATAAACTTGCGCGCGACCTTGTTGTCCTCCATCAGGTATTTGAACACGTGGTCATAAATGGGATTGGCTATGAGCGCTTCCTCTCGCTCGGTACTGTCCGTTTTTGCTTTTCTGTTCATCTTTGCATCATGCGTTGTATTACTCTGCAAAATTAGTGTTTTTTTTAGAATCAAATCATGCAGCGAGCGTTTTTTTGGGGGAATACCGTAAAAATGTTCGAGCCTTGCGTTGCCTCCGACATCAAATTAACTGTTCAAAGGTTTAAGAGTTTTCGGCAGAAGCACCCCGTATGTTGTGTTGATGAACAAGTTTACACCCTGTACAATAATTCATGCCGTGCAACAATTTGAGTTGTACCCCGCACAATATAAAATTTGGCTGTATGAAAAAAAACGACTACCTTCGTCGAACAAAACATAGATTTGAAACAGCATGAACGGAAAAATCTTTACAATACTGGTATTATGGCTGTCGGCGGCCGGGCTGACAGCGGTAAATCCCGAACGGAAAAGTCTCCTGACCGGCGGACACGAACGCGAATACCTTATTTATACACCTCAAAACGAGCTTGCCGGCAAACCGGATGGCATCATCGTCGCCCTGCATGGCTTCAACCGGACGATGGACAATTTTTTCGAAGAATATTCGATCACCTCTATTGCCGATTCTCTGAACTGCATCATTCTGGCGCCGCAGGCGCTTCCCGAACAAAACGAAATGCTTGTCGGCGAATCCGAAGTTTTAAACTTGATTCTGGGGAAAAAGATAAATCTGGA